>JBKJVO010000298.1:0-18806 GCA_046717305.1 Candidatus Limnocylindrales bacterium | reverse complement strand
CGACGCTCGGGCGACCGTGGCACGCTCGCGTCGTCCGCTTCGCGGAGGAACACGAGCTCGCGAAGATCGGCAGCTCCGATGCCCACGCCCTGGAGGCAGTCGGGTCCGGCTATACGACCTTTCCCGGCCGGACGGCGGAGGACCTCCGTGCGGCGATCGCCGCGCGAACCACGCACCACCACGGGACGTTCCACGGGACGACGGCCCAGCTGGAGACCTTCCAGGCGCAGCTCCGGAAGTACGGGCGCGACGCCCGGGCCAACCTTGAGGGCCGGATCCGGCGCGATGGCTCAAGGCGGGACCTCGGCTACCCCGTGACGCACGATCCGAACTCGGCAGGCGCCGAGCGGTGAAGATCGGCCTCGTCACACCGTACGTCTACCCGTTGCCGGGCGGGGTCAACCAGCACGTCCGCTACCTGTACGAGAACCTTCGGCTGCGGGGTCACGACGTCCGGATCATCACGAGCTCGCATGGGCTCCAGCGGGCGTCCGAGGGAGACGTCATCCGGATCGGCAAGGGCTTCTCCATGCCCACCAACGGGTCGGTCGGGACGGTGACCCTCTCACCCCGCTACCTGTCCCAGGTCCGGGCCGTCCTGGAACACGAGCAGTTCGACCTCCTCCATTTCCACGAGCCGTTCGTGCCCTTCCTGTCGCTGATCGTGCTCCGCCTCTCCACCAGCGTGAACATCGCGACCTTCCACGCCTACGGCGGCTTTTCGCCGGCCTACGAGTTCGGCTCCAAGGTCATGGGCTCGTATGCCACGCGGCTGCACGGGCGAATCGCGGTCTCCGCGGCGGCCCGCCACTTCATCGACCGGTTTTTCCCGGGCGACTACAAGGTGATCCCGAACGGCGTGGACCTCGCCCGGTTCGCCCGGGCGGTCCCGATCGCCCGCTGGCAGGACGGGACCAGGAACATCCTGTTCGTCGGGCGGTTCGAGCCCCGGAAGGGTCTCCTCGAGCTCCTGAAGGCCTACCGCATCCTGCGCAAGACCGGGTGCGCGTGCCGCCTGCTCGTCGTCGGCGGCGGACCGCAGGAGCGTGAGGCCCGGCGCTACGTCATGACCCGCAAGATGGGCGGCGTCGAGTTCCTCGGGCGCGTTTCCGACGAGGAGCGCGACTCGCTGTTCAAGACGGCCGACGTGTATGTCTCGCCGGCGACCGGTCGGGAGTCGTTCGGGATCGTCCTGCTCGAGGCGATGGCCGCCGGCACCGGGATCGTGTGCAGCGACATCCACGGCTACAAGGGCGTGGTCCGGCGCGATCGTGATGCGCTGCTCGTGCCGCCCCGTGAGCCGAAGGCCCTCGCGGCGGCGATCGGCCGCCTCGTCGCCGACGACGAGCTCCGCGGGCGGATGGCCGAATCGGGGTTGAGCCGCGCCCAGGAGTTCAGCTGGGAACGAGTGACCGCAAAGGTGGAGGACTACTACGGCTTCGTGATCCGCCGCCTCGAGGCACAGGCCGCCCTGCCGTCCGGCTTTCACGCCGCCGTGCCGCCGGCGGGGCGTGGGTCGTCCGTCCCGGAACGGGTCCCGATGCGATTTGGAGGCTAGTCGGGCGTCTCCGCCGTGCGGGATTCCTCGGCGAGGACGGCTCGCTCCGCGAGCGTGACCCGCCAGACCCACGCCGCGTATCCGACCGTCGCGCAGACGCCGGCGAGCGTCAGGAGCAGCAGCGCCGGGCCCGTGTCGAACAGCGCAGGTCCCGCGACGTTCCGGTCGATCGTGCTCACCGGAAACTGGAAGGGGTAGACGTAGGTCGGGAGAAACCCCTGGTAGGCGTTGGAGAGCGCCGACGGCAGCGGCAGCCCGGCGATGTTCGGATACCACAGGACGAACCAGGCAGCGATCGCGACGACGGCCCCGACCACGAACCGCCGCGCGTCCCGTGCGGAGGCGACGAACATCGCGACCGGCACGAGCGCGAGCGTCACGACGAGCGCGATCGGCTCGACCGGGATCTCCCTGGACGCGATGAGCGCCGTGTCGTCAAAGAAGACGGACGCAACCACGAACGCGAGGCTGACGCCCAGGGCGGTCAGCACCGCCGTCCTGAGCCGGGTTCCGAGCCCGCCCCCGGCATCACGCGATCCTGATCCACAGGCTTCCTGCTCCCCGTCCGCCGCGAGCGTGAGCAGGAGCCGCACGAGGAGGAGCACGCCCACGCCGACAACCAGCGCGATCGCCAATGCCCTCCCCGTGAGCAGGAAGTCCGGGATGAGCGTCGGGCAGGCCCGCGAGCCGGGGTTGACGTCCGTCACCCCAACGAAGGCGCACAGCGGCCGGTGGAGGAGCCAGAGCGTCGTCGGCGCGAGGACGGCGGCGGCGGCGGCGAGCCTCGCGAGGAGCCAGGTGCGCCAGGACGCGCCGCGCCAGAGCTCGGCGAGGAAGTAGGCCAGGGCGAGGAAGACGAAGGGCAGGCTCGGGTAGTAGTGGTACTGGAAGGCCGCCCGGTCGATCCTGGCCCACGACAGCCACTGCCAGGCGAACGCGATCGTCACGAGCGCGAGCGACGCGTTGCGTCGGACGAACGCCTGCCAGGCGGCGAAGGCCATCCCGGGGATCGCCAGCCACCAGGCCACGAGGTTTCCGGCGTCGTAGATCGCCGCGCTCGTTCCCCCGGCGAACGACTCCTGGTAGAACCAGACGGGCTTGAAGTCGAAGACCCAGGCCCACCACGGCGACGAAGCCGCGTGCGCCGAGCTCAGGGTGTTGTGGTAGCGGTACATCTGCTGGGTGAGGTCGATGAGCGTCTGGCCGCCGTGGTTCGCCGGCCAGCCGGTGAACAGCTGGTGGTCCTCGATGGCCGCCCACGGCAGGTACGAGGCGACGTACAGCCCGAGCGGCAGCACGAGGAGGCAGATGAGAACCCAGGCGACCGGGAGTCCCAGGCCGGCACCCGGACGCAGCCAGCCGACCGGGGCGGCGGCCGGTGGGTCCAGGAGCGATGCCGGATCGTCGTCCGGGGCTGGGGCCGCCATCGGGCCGAAGCCCCACCGACCCACGAGAACGAAGGTGGTGTAGACCACGGCACCGAGGACCACGAGCGCGAGCGCGACCTCCTGCGGCGTGACCGCGATCGGCCCTAGCGCGACCTGCGCGCCGGCACGCCCGAGCGCGATCGCGACCAGCAGGACTGCCGCGCCGGCGACCGCCGGCCCGAGGGTCGCGAGCCGTTGCTCCTCCCAGGTCCACGCGATCGGATGCAGGACGTTCGCCACGACCGCGGAGAGCGTCAGGCCGACCATGATGAACAGGAAGAGGTAGTTCCCGCCGGTCTGGCCCGGCGGCACGGAGATCGCGAGGTAGCCCAGCGCGGTCGTGCCGACGATGAGCCCGACGATCAGCAGGATCCGCCCGAGCGCGCTCCGTGTCAGGACGAGAATCGCGAGGCCGCCGATGGCGTAGGCAGCCACCCACTTCGCCGCCAGCGCGAAGCCGAGGAAGAACCCGACCAGCGGCATCCCGATCGCGAACGCGAGCCAGTGCCGCCAGCCGCCTTCCGACGACCGCCAGATCGCCGCGAAGATCGTGTACGCGGCCACGATGCCGAGCCCGACGTAGGCGTCGTTCATCCCGATCCGGCTCTGCGCGAAGAGCATCCCGTCGAGCGCGACGAGCGCCGCCAGGAAGACGGCGACCTCGCGGCGCCGGAAGAGGAGGCGAGCCAGGACGTACAGGAAGACGGCCATGAGCACGCCGGCGAGCACGCCCGGAAGCCGCCACGCGAAGGCGTGCTGGCCGGTCTCGACGGTCGCAGCGCTCCCGTCCGCCTCGAAGGCAAGGAGCTGCTCGCGGTCCGAGCTCGGGTAGCCCTGGTTCTCGTCGAGGACGACGGCTGCGGGCTCGAACGGCAGGGCGGCATCCGCGTACACCGCGTTTCCGTGCGGCTCGATGACGTAGACGGTTGGCGAGGATCCGTCCGGCGTCGTCCCGAGGACATGGACCATCTGGGTCGCGACGTCGTAGCCAACCCAGCTCGCCGTCGCCCCGGGCAGCTCAAAGGTGGTCTCGAGGGCCGGCGTGCCGCCGCTCCCCGGGGCAGTCACCGTCGCGACCCTGGGCCCTTCGACGCCACTGTAGGTCGCGTACAACCGGTCCTTGTCGAGGTTCGTGGCGAACGCGAGCCCGCGGATCGGACCGTCCAGCGCCACGGTCAACGTGACCGCGGCTGTTGCGGTGTCCAGGAGCGCGACGCCCGCTATCGTCGCGAGAGCGGCCGTACCCACCCCTCCATCGGCGATCTGGGTGACGCCGTCCAGCTCGAGCCGTCCGGTCTCGGTGGCCGCGTTCGCATCGAGGACGACGACCGGGTCCCGTCCGCCGGACTGACCGCTGAGCACCGCCACGATCGACGCCCCATCGGCGGCGATATACACGAGGCGCACGGGCGCGCCCACCGTCATGAAGGTCCGAGCCGAGGCGTCCGCCGCCGTTCCGGCCCAGCGGGCGGCGTCGAGGGGCGCCGTGTCCACGAGCAGGAGCGCGCCGTCCGTCGTCCCGACCGCCACGCGATGCCGCACCTGATCGACGTCCAGCGCGATCGCGCCGGGGATCGGGATGCGCACCTCCAGCGCTCGCGTCACCAGGTCGTACGCTCGGACCTCTTCGCCCGTGGCGACCCACAGCCGGTCGCCCGCGATCCTGCTGGACGACCGCGCGTCGTCCCAGCGCGGCTCAACGGCCGCGCTCCTGACCGCGACCCTCAGCTCGCTCGTGGCGGCCGTTCGATCCTCGCCCCACGCCACGATGCCGAGCGCCATCGCGTACTTCGCGAGGTGCGGGTGGGTCCATTCGTAGATGTTGTGGGAGATCCCGTACCGCCAGTCCTGGAGGAACTCGGTGGCTGTTCGCGGGTGATACACCTCGTCGAAGTGGACCTGGTAGGGCTCCGCCAGGCGCCACACCCGTCCGGTCAGGAGGACTGCCGTAAGGACCACCATCATCCACACGTCCAGCCGGTCGAGGCGGCCGCCGGGCTCGCGCTCCAGACCGGCCGTTCGATCGGGACGGAGCGGTCGCTCGCCGAGTCGAGACCGGAGCCAGCCGATGAAACCGATCTCGGCGGAGGACGGGCGGGTCTCCCAGACCGGCAGCGCGGAACCGACCGGTGCCTCGGCGGCAACTGCGGCCCGGGCGGGGGCCGGCGGCCGTGCGAACGGGACCGCCTGCAGATCCGGGGGCAGATCCGTCAGGCCGCCGAGAACGTCCGGCTCGGGGGTCTCGTCGGCCCAGACGTCGTCGGCGTCGGCATCGCCACTCGCGGCGATCGCTCGCCCGAGGCGGGCGTTCGCCGACGCGCGGAGCTCCGAGAAGGCGAACAGCAGCACCGCGACCTGCGCCGCCGCCGCGATTGAGACGCCGGTCCGCGAGCCGAGGGCCGGGCCGATTCCGAACCAGTCGGCGATCCCCGGGTTGTTCGGGTAGAGCGTGGTCAGCACGAAGTACATGTTGGCCAGCGTCGCCAGGCCGGAAGCGAGGTAGGCGATCGTCCAGCGGACCGAGACCGCGGCGAGGATGGCCCCGATCGCGACAAGCGGAAACAGGTACCGCTCATGGACGCGGGTCGGGATGACGAAGAAGGCGAGCGCGAGGACGGCCAGACCCACGAGCATCGTCCGCCGATCCGGCCGACGGGCCACGAGGAGGCTGACGGCGGTGAAGGCGGCCAACGCCAGGACCGTACCCACGACGACCGCCGGGACGGCCCCGAACGCGAAGGCCTGAGGGCAACCCCTGAACGCGTCCTGGTTCGTCACCACCATGTCGCACACCCAGGTCCGGTTCTCGGCGATCCCGCTTCCCTGGAAGGTCACGAGCGCCCACGGGTTCCACGCGTTGACGGACAGGTATGGGTAACCGCCCGCGGTCTTGAAGATCTGCTCCACCAGGCCGGGCAGGCTCAACCCGAACGGCAGGGATATGAGGACAGCCGTTGCGAATCCGGCGAGGCCTGTCGTGACAATCCGGATCGGCCCGCCCACCCTCGCCTCCCAGTCCGTCGTCGAACGTCGTCGGAGCTGGGGTTCCTCGTCGCCGTGGCCTCCGTCCGGCCAGAACGCGCGTCGAATGGTCACCGCCGCGACGATCGGGACGAGGATCCCGAGCTGCGGCGTCGTGATCGCGGCGATCACGGTCAGGATCGCCGCGCGCTCCGGACGATCGCGCCACAGCTCGCGGAGGCCAAGGAGGAGGAAGACGACACCGAACGAGTCCACCTGGCCCCAGACCGCGCTGTCCAGCCAGGTGATCGGGTTGATCGCCACGATGAGGGCGGCCAGGCGCGCGGCCCATCGCCCGGCGCCGAGCTCGAGCGCCATCGACCAGACGACGTACGAGAGGGCGACGTCCGCCACCATCGGCGGGACCTTGATGAGATCGCCGACGCCGCCGAAGAGCGTCCCGACCATCCCGACGGCCCACAGGACGTACAGGTAGCCGGGGGTGTAGTCGTGGAGGAAGTCGCGTCCGTAGAAGCCGCTCAGCCCCTCCGTGGCGAGGTTCGTCGCCCAGAACTTGAAGGCGCCGATGTCGTTGGCGAAGCCGGAACCGGGCAGGAGGTATGCGATGATGACGCGGAAGGTGAGCGCCAGCGCGAGGAGGATGAGGATGCCCCCGACGTCGTCCCGCGTCCGGGTGCTCGTCGTGCTCCCGCCCCGAACGGGCTCACCCGACACGGGGCCTGTCAACCGGATCGGCCTCCTGCGCGAGCGATGAGGTGGAGGGCAGGGTAGCACAGGGTGGAGCCTCGGCCGGCACCGCCCGAGACGATCCGCACTGGCTCGACCTCCTTCCGTCGGCGCTCATCGGAGCCGGCCTCGTCGCCGTCGCGCTGGCCGCCTACTGGCTTCCGGGATCGGTCCGCTTCTACAACCATTTCGTCTGGCAGGCCCTGGCCTTTCTCGACGGACGGGCGGCGATCACGTGGCCGGTTCCCGGCAACGACTGGTTCCAGGACGTCCTGCCGGTGCGGGACGCCGCCGGGAACCTGACGGGCTACGGGCTCCTGCCGTTCCCTCCCCTTCCGGCGATCGTCCTGGTGCCGTTCGTGGCGCTGTGGGGCCTCGCGACGGACGAGCGCGCGGTCTCGGTGATCGTCGGTGCGATCGATGTCGGACTGTGCTGGTGGGCGCTCGGCCGTGTCCCGGTGGGTCGGCCGGTGCGGCTCGCCACGACGGTGTTCTTCGGGTTCGGGAGCGTCGTCTGGTACGCGGCGGGCCTCGGGACCACGTGGTTCTTCGCACATACGGTGGCGCTCGCGCCGCTGCTCCTCGCCATCGGCATCGCGCTCGGCGGCGATCGGGCGTTTCGGGCGGATGCGGAGGCCGATGCCGAACCTCACGAATCGGGGGAGCCTGAGCCGCTCGGATCGGTGATCGCCTCGGCGTTCCGCGGCGCCTTCGTGGAGCTCGCGGGCGGGCTCCGCGCGCCGCTCGCCTACGTCGATCGGCGACAGTTCGTGGCGGGTCTCCTGTTCGGCATCGCCTGCACCGCGCGCCTGACGATCGTCTTCGGGGCACCGTTCTTCATGCTCGTCGGGAGCGGCGGGTCGCTCGCCCGGCGCTCGATCTCGGCAGGCCTCGGGGCGATCATCCCCGTCGGCCTGCTCCTCGCCTACAACCTCGTGACGACGGGGCAGCTCTTCCATCCCGGCTACGAGTATCTGTACCAGCTCGAGGCGAATGGCTACCGTGCGCTCGGATACAACCCCGCCTGGGCCATCGAGGACCTTCGCTACCTGCCCCAGAACCTTGGGCTGATGTTCCTCTCGACGCCGGCGATCTTCCCGGACAACGTCCCCAGCGGGCTCGGCGCCGGGCGCGCCCTGTGCTCGGCCGAGGGCGCCCTCCGAGGCCTGTTCGACCCCGATTGCCCGATCGCGCTGCCGCGCGACGTCGGCATGAGCATCATCCTGACCAGCCCGGCCTACCTCTACGTCCTCCCGGCCCTTGCCCGCCTTCGGCGATCGCGTCTCGTCGCCGGTTCGGCGCTTGCGGTTGCGGCGATCGCGATCGTGAACCTGATGCACTTCAGCCAGGGCTGGGTCCAGTTCGGCTACCGGTTCAGCAACGACTTCGTCGTGTTCGCCCTGCCCCTCGTGGCGCTAGGGATGGCGCGCCGCGGCGGTGTCGGCCTGCTCGCCGCCTGGCTCGTGGGCGCCTCCGTGGCCATCAACTTCTGGGGCATGACCTGGGGGAACCTGCAGGGATGGTGATGTCGATGCGACGACTCCCGGTGGCGGTGGCGGTGGCGGTGGCGGCGGCGCTGCCACCGCTGCTCGTCGCGCTCCTCGTGATCCTCGTCGTCCGGCCGGGGCTCATGCCGGACGTCGGCTTCTGGGACACTGGCGAGTTCCAGACCGTCGCCCCGATCCTCGGGACCGCGCATCCCACCGGCTACCCGACATATCTGATCCTCGGCTTCCTCGTTAATCTCCTCCTCACGCCGATCGGAGAGCCGGCCTTCCGGATGAACGTCTTCTCGCTCCTGTGCGTCGCGGTGGCGGCGGCCCTGACCGTACAGCTCGTGATCCGCCTGACAGGATCCGCGCCGGTGGGAATCGCCGCCGGCCTGGGCCTCGCCGCAACCCCGATCGTCTGGAACCTGGCGACGCACGCCGATCCCCACACGCTCCACCTTGCGTTCGTGGCGATCCTCATCGCCGTCCTCGTCCGATGGGAGCACGGCCGGCGGGACGGCGAGCCGAAGGGCGACCGTTGGCTGGTCCTCGCCGCAGCGCTGTTCGGACTGTCCGCCGGCAACCACTCGCTGACCCTCCTCCTCGCCGCGCCTGTGGGCCTCTTCGTCCTGAGCGTCCACCCGGGCATCGTCCGACGACCCCGGCTGGTCGCCGCGTGCGTTGCCGCGCTCGTCGGGGCAGTGGTGATCGTCTACCTCGAGCTCCCCATCCGCGCGGGAATCCTTCGGGCCCCGCTCGTCTACGCGAAGCCGGATACGTGGGACGGCTTCTGGTACATCGCTTTGGCCGAGCAGTTCCGCGGCTCGCTCCACGACCCGCTCGGCGAGCTCCCCCGGAAGTTCGGCGAGGTGGCCGCATTGGCCTCCGCGCAGTTCGGGTTTCTGGCGCCGCTCGTCGCCGTCGGATTCATCGCGACCGTCGTGCGCCATCCGCGGTACGCCCTCCTGACGGGCTCGGCCATGGTCGTCACCACGCTCTTCAACGCGTCCTACGCGAACGCCGACATCCAGCGCTACTACCTGGGCCCCGCCCTGTGGGCGTGGACGTGGCTCGGCGTCCTCGGCGGCGTGGTCGTCGAGCAGGTCGCCGGGGCCACGACGGCGCTGGAGACCGAACCGATCGGCGAGCCCCGAGCGAATGCGCCCGCCGGTGGCGGGACGCGGCGCGCGCGGCCGTTCCGCGGCGCCCTTCCCGCGATCGTCGCTGCCGGAATCGCGGTCACGCTCGTGCTCCCCGCGATCACCGATTTCGGAGCCCGCGCCACCAGGGCCGACAGGAGCCGTGACACCTCGGCGCGGCTATGGGTGACGGCGGTGCTGGCGGAGATCGAGAAAGACGCGGTCGTCGTCAGCTGGTGGAGCACGTCCACCGTCCTGTGGTACGCACAATACGTGGACGGCCTCCGACCGGACATCACGATCATCGATGACCGGACCCGCCTCGACCTCGACTATGGAGAAGCAACGGACGTGATCGCACGATTCCTCGGCAGCCGTCCCGTCTACGTGATCCGCGCGAACGACCACGACCTCGAGTTGGTGCTCGACCTGTACGACCTCGAGCGGCTGACGGGGCCGGCCGGGGACGTGTATGAAGTGGTCGGCGTGCGCGGGTCCGGATCGTGACGGCGCCACTGACCGCGCCTGTGGCGGCCCCCGTGCCGGCGCCAACGCGTGTCCCGGCGCTCTCCTGGTTCTTTCCGGCCCACAACGAGGAGGCAAACCTCCGCGGGCTCGTTGGGGAGGCCCTTGCGACCCTCCCGACCCTCGCCGAGACCTTCGAGGTGATCATCGTGGACGACGGCTCACGAGACGGCACGGCGCGGATTGCGGACGAGCTCGCCGCGTCCGATCCGCGCGTGCGCGCCGTTCACCACCCCGTGAACCTCGGCTATGGAGCCGCGCTCCGAACGGGCTTTGCCTCGTCCCGCCACGATCTGATCGCGTTCACGGACGGCGACCGCCAGTTCAGGGTCGCGGACGTCGGGCGGCTGACCGCCCGCCACGCCGATGGCGGGGCCGACGTCGTCGTCGGATACCGGATCAAGCGCGCGGATCCGCTCGTCCGGACTCTTTACGCCACGGCGTACCGGCTGGCGAACCGGATCTTCTTCGGGCTCCGGGTCACGGACGTGGACTGCGCGTGCAAGCTCGTCCGGCGCGAGGCGCTCCGTGGGATCAACGTGGAATCCGGCGGCGCCTTCTTCTCGGCCGAACTCCTGATCAAGCTCCGGGCCGCCGGTCGGACGGTGGTCGAGGTCGGGGTTCCGCACTACCCGCGGACGGCCGGCTCGCCGACCGGCGCCAGGCCGCAGGTCGTCCTCCGGGCGATACGCGACTTCTGGCGCCTCCGCCTGCGGCTCTGGGCGGCGCCGCATGGGGCATTGTCGCGCGGGGCTCCGATCCTGCCCGAGGGCTGATCCCCAGGGGTGAGGGCGACGGGCCGGTCGGCCGGTCAGCGGCCCCGCCGACCTCCGCCGGGCTCGCCCGGGCCGCTTGAACCGCCCGAGCCGCCGCTCGTGCCCGGCTCGATGTCCAGTGAATTCACGAAGTCCCTGAACATGTCCAGCCGCTCATCCACCACGGCTTCGCCGAGCGACTCGAGCGGGACGCCGGGGCCCATCGCCGAGCCGGCAGGGCGGGTCGCATCGCCCGGCTCCACGTCATCGTCATCGCCGCCGGGATCCACGCTAAGGGCCGCCTGATCCAGGACTTCCTCGGCGACGAGGATCCGGACCTCGGAACGGACGGCCAGGGCGACCGAGTCGGACGGCCGGGCATCCAACTCGAACACCACGCCGTCGCGCTCGAGGAAGATCCGTGCGTGGTAGGTCTCGTCCGCGAGCTCGGAGATGACCACGCGCTCGATCCGGACCCCGAGCTGCTGCAGCGCCGAGATGAACAGGTCGTGGGTGAGCGGGCGCTCCGCGGACAGGCCCTGAAGCTTCATCGCGATCGCGCTCGCCTCCCACGGCCCGATCCAGATCGGGAGGTATCGATCGCGCTCCACGTCCTTGAGGATGACGACGTGGCGGTTGGAGAGCATGTGGACGCGGACGCTCTCGACCACCATCTCGACGAGACGGCCCATGGCCGGATTATCCCATCGGCGGCCCGGTCAGGCCGGCCCGAATGGCCAGCCGGCCGAGCGTGTCTGGCGCCGGCCCGTCGCCCGGATGAGGAGCCCCACGAGCGCCCCTGCGACGAAGCCGCCGATGTGGGCGAAGAACGCAACTCCGCCCTGGGCGGAAGCCGCCCCGAGCGAGGCGGCGCCGTCCACGAGCTGGAGGAGGAACCAGAAGCCGAGCACCATGAGCGCCGGGACCTCGATCAGCTGGTAGAAGAAGACGAGGAAGACCAGGGTCAGGATCCGGGCTCGCGGATAGAGCACGATGTAGGCCCCGAGCGTCGCGGCGATCGCTCCGGACGCGCCGACGAGGGGCACGTTGCTCGACGGGTCGATCCAGACCTGGGTCAGCGCGGCGACGACGCCCCCGGCGATGTAGAAGGCGAGGAACGGCAGCCGTCCGAGCCGGTCCTCGATGTTGTTCCCGAAGATCCACAGGAAGAGCATGTTCCCGATCAGGTGGAGCCAGCCGCCGTGCAGGAAGAGGCTGCCGACCACGCCCGTCGCGGCGGCGCCCGGGTCACCGGTGCCGGCCAGGGCGGCGGAGATTCGGCTCGGCACCGCCCCCCATCGCGCGAAGAAGTCGGCGAGGGCCACCCCGCCGCCGGACGCCTCCACCTGCAGTTCCAGCGCGAAGGTCGCCGCACAGACGGCAATGAGTCCCAGTGTGACGACAGGGGCCCGCCGCGTCGGGTTCGCGTCGCGGAGGGGGATCACCCAGGCGTGGGTGCGGGCGTGGGCGGCGGGGGCGATCCCTCGACCGCGCCGGCGGATGGCGTCGCGCCGGGTGCGCTGGTCGCGGGTTCCAGGACGGCCCGGCGGATCGTCGTCGCCGTGATCCACACGATCGTGTCCGGAGCGTCGGCGATCCCCGGCTCCACGTACCAGCCGCGCGCGCTCGCCCAATCGTCCGCCCCGCCGACCAGCCGGTATTGCTCGATGTAGTCGCCGGTCGCCTTGAGGAAGGCGACGACACGCGCATTGGACGGGTCATACCCGTACAGCCGTCCGGTACGCCGCTCCGTGCCAGACATGGCGACCGTATAGGTCGGGGCATCGCGCAGGATGCCGTCGGGAACGGCGGCCGCCGACCAGCCCTCCGCCGTCCCGCCGACGATCCGGAGGATCTCCCCCGTGTCGGCGACCCAGATGTCCCCGTCGATGTACAGGGAGGTCACACCGTCCACGGGGCGGGGCGTCGTCAGGCGCTTCGAGGGTGCCGCCGGGAACCCACCCCCGTCGGCGTCCGGCGGGTAGGCGAGGATCTCCTGCTCAGAAGGGTCGACGACATAGAACCTGTAGAGCCCGGCGCCCGCGTCGAAGACGAAGGTGCCGATCGCCCGGAGATCGTCGCCCCACTCGGCGGACCCAGTGACCTTCACCTTTGTCGTCGTCCCGCGGCCGGTGTCGTCGGCCGCGCGCCACCGCCAGAGCACGTTCTTGACGTCGAGGATCAGGAGGTCAGGCCCGCCGGTCGTCAACATCACCGGGGCGGCCTCGGTGGATCCTGCGGCCCGTGTCCCGTCGCGGAAGATGGCGACGGCCGTCCGCTCGGCCAGATTGATCCGATAGACGCTCGCGGTCTTCGGGTCAAGGACGTATGGGGCGCCATCCGGGCCGCGGACCAGGCCCGCCAGGTCAACGCCGGCGTCGGCCGGGAAGGTGAAGACGTCCGTTGCCGTCACGTCCACCATTCCGTACAGGCGGTCGAGGCCGGCAACGGCGTCGGCACGCAGTAGCCGGATCGTCGAACTCGAGATCCCTGCGGCGGCGGCCACATCGAGCTGCGTCAGTGTGGCCAGCAGGAGCTCTTCGGCCTTCCGGGGTTCGTTCGCGACGAGATCCACGCCGGGCCCGAAGACCCGATCGAGGTTGGCCCGCGCCTGCTCGAGCGCCTGCTGCCCCACCTCCACGGACGCGATCACCCGATCTGCCGGCGGGCGGCCGCTGAGCAGCGACACGCCCAGGCCCAGCGCCCCGGCGACCGCCACGAAGGCGAGGATCGCGACGGCCGCCCGCTTCTGCATCTCCCGCCGGGCACCGAGCGGTGTGACGCGGCGCGATGATGGAGACCGGGCCGGCAGCGCGTCCTGGAGCCGAAGCACGAGGCGCCCCATGGCGCCGCCGGCCGCGGCCTGCGCACGCCGCGCACCTGCCTGGGCGGCGGCGACACCCCCGCTGACCGTGTCGGCAAGTGGGATCGGCGAACGGTCAGGGGCTCCGGCGAGGGGCTCCGGCGCGCGAACCGGCACGAGCGTTCGCCCGGACCGCGTCACCGCGATCTCGGCCGCTTCGAGGACGATTGCGCCGTCGCTGCCCGTCCCGCCCGCCTCGACGCACCGGTGGTGGAGGTGCTCCATCGCCGGCTGCGGATGGAGCGTCACGAGCGCGTCCTTGAGTTCCTCCGCCCCCAGCCGGGCCATCAGGTTCGGGGAGACGAGGGCCAGCTGGTCCCCCACGGCGATCTCGCCACGCCACACGTCGGGCTCCAGATCCGGTGTCGGGAGGCCGCGCTCGCGGTGCGGATCCGGGAGGGTGGAGAGGCGGGCGCCGCGGCTGAGGTAGGCCTCGGCCGGCCCGACGGTCGCGACGTAGAGCTCGTGGTCGCGGACGACGGCGATCGCGACGCCGATCGGGGCGCTCCCCTCGGCGTTGCCCCGATGCGTGCGCTCTCGCGCATAGGCGAGGCGCTTGTTCGCGGCCAGAATCGCCTTGACCATGCACACCCGGATCCCGGCGGACTCGTCGTAGTAGTACTCGTGCCGGATCGCCTCCGCGACAAGCCGGGTGGCGTCGCGCGTCCTGGGGCCGGGGATGATCGAGGTGACCAGCAGGTACAGCTGGCCTTTGGAGCGCGCCAGCGACCCGACGGTCGGCTCGACGACGAGGATCGTGTCGGGGGAGTCGGAGAGGCGATCTTGCTCGGCGAGGACGCCGAGTTTCATCTGGAGCCGGAGGGCCATGCAAGCCTCTGCCAAGGTCTGGCCGGTTGGCCGGGCGGGGATTATCGCACGATGCCGCTCGGATTCAGCGCCCCGGAGACGTGCCCCGGCCGCGGACCGTGACGCGGATTTCCGTGATCGGCGCGCCGGCCGGTGCGGACCGGAAGGCCTCCGCGAGCTGGCGAACATGGAGGCGCAGCTCCTGGGCCACGATCGGCGCGTCCGCCTCGACCACCAGAACAGTGCCATCCACCCTGAGCGCGCGGCAGGCCCCGTGCGCAGCCGGCGCCCGTTCGGCGACGAGCGCATCGAAGGTCGCCACCGCCCGCGCGCGGCGCAGTTCGTCGGCGAGCCCGAGGCGAGCGGCAGCTTCGGGAATCAGGTCGCCGATTCGCGCCATCGGACCCCGCCGGCGCCGTTCTTCGTTCACCGTGCGAGCCTCCCGGCCGCGGTCGCCGCGGTCGCCGCCGCGACCGGACCTACCAGCGTCGCGCCGGCCTCCGACGGGACGACCTCCCAGGTCGTCGCAATCGCCCTGAGCCCCGGGTCCAGGTCATCGAGCGTCGTGGTGGTCACGAAGGCCTGGGGCAGGCCGGCGATCCGCCGCACCAGGTGGGCGCGTCGCTCCGGGTCGAGTTCGGAAAAGACGTCATCGAGGAGGAGGAGAGTCGGCCCTCCGTCGAGCGAGGTGAGGAGATCGAGCTCGGCAAGCTTGAACGCGAGGATCGCCGTCCGCTGCTGGCCGCGGGAGGCGAAGCCGGCGAGGTCGCGACCCTCCAGGGCGAACGACAGGTCGTCCCGGTGCGGGCCGACGAGCGTCGTGCCGTTCCAGGCCTCCTTCTCCGCCGTCTCGGCAAGGCGGCGGGCGATTGCGTCGCGTGGCGTCTCCCCCGCGGCAGCCGGGGCGTTGGTCTCATAGCGAATCCGGAGCGGCGCCCGGGCCGCCTCCTCGGGTGCGATCTCCGCGTGGGCGGCCGCGAGTGGCCCGGTGAGCTCGTCCAGGAGCCGGAGGCGCGCGGCCACCACCTCGCCACCTGCGTCGAGGAAGGGCCGGTCCCAGTAGCGAAGGTCGGCCCGATCAGCCTGCTCCTCGCGGATCGCCCGAAGAAGCCCGTTGCGCTGCTGGAGGGCCCGCCCGTACGTGGACAGGGCTGACGCGTACCCAGGGTTGCGGCTCGCGGCGACGCGGTCGAGCGCACCGCGCCGAAGCGCCGGCGGGCCGGCGATCAGGAGCATCTCTTCCGGCGCAAAGACCACGACTCGCAGCGCGCCGGCGAGCGCGGCCGCGCGTCTGGGGATGCCGTTGACCCGGATCCGCTTGCGGCCGCCCATGGCGGGCGACGAACTTCCCGGCCTGACGAGGGCGATCTCGAGGGTCTCCGCGTCCACGAGGCCTTCGACCCGAGCGAGGTCCGCGCCCCAGCGGATCAGCTCCGAATCCGTCGTCGTACGATGCGAGTGCGCCCACGCCAGCAAGACGATCGCCTCGATGAGGCTGGTCTTGCCCGCGGCGTTGGGTCCCCAGATGAGCTGCGGGCCCGGCCCGAACGTCGCCTCGAGCGTCCCGAATCCGCGGACGTCGGCGAGGCGGATCGTGGCGAGCGTGGCGACTCCTAGGACGTGGTGCGGACGGGCATCACGACGTGGACGTACTGGTCGTCGCCGATCGGCTTGAAGACGCCCGGGGCGAGAGGCCCCTGCAGCTCGATCGCGAACTGCTCCGCGCCGACGTTCGTCAGGACGTCCGCGAGGTACTTGGCATTGAAGGCAATCGTCGTCCCGTCACCCTCGACGGCGGCCTCGACCTGGCCGACGTGATCGCCGATCTCCGCGTTGGCACTGACGGTGACGCCGGATTCGCCGTTCGAGTTCACCTGGAGTTTCACGATGTTGGCCGACTCGTGGGCGATGAGCGCCGCCGGTCGCACGGCGCGAAGGAGCTCCTCGCGATCCAGCACCACTCGCGTCGTGTGGGTCTTGGGCATCACCGTCTGGTAGTTCGGAAACTGGCCGTCGATCAGCCGGCTGACCAGGTCCACGGCGTCAAGGTGGAACAGGATCTGGTTGCGCGCCTGGGCGAGCACGAGCTCGACCGGGTCGTCCGTGTCCGCGAGGACGCGCATCAGCTCGTTCAGGGCACGGGCCGGGACGACGACGCTGGTCTCGGCAACGGTGTCGAGGATCGGTACCGTCTTGACCGCGATCCGGTAGTTGTCGGCGGCGGCGAGCGTGAGTGAATCGCCCTCGAACCGGCACAGGACGCCGGTCAGGATGGGCCGGGCCTCGTCCGTCGCCGCCGCGAACGCGGTCTGCTCGAGCGCCCGCCGCAGGACGTTCTGGGCGATTCGTGTGGTCGGACGCTCACCCGTCGTCTGGATCGCCGGAAACTCCTCGGCGTCGATGCCCTTGAGGTGGGACTCGAATCGGCCGCATCGGAGGTGGAGGGTCTCGCTGGGGCCGAGCTCGAGGTCCACCTTGTCGCCGCCTTGAAGGGAGTTCACGAGGTCCGTCAGCAGCTTGGCCGGCACGGTTGTCGCCCCGTCGGACTCGATCTTGCCCGGGACCCAGTACGTGATCCCGATCTCGAGGTTGGTCGCCGTGAGCTTGAGGCCTGCGTCCTCCGTCCGGAGCAGGACGTTGGCGAGCACCGGCAGCGTGCTGCGCGTGGAGACGGCGCGGCTGACGACGGACAGGCCGCGCGCCAGGTTCTCCTGCATGACCGAGAGCTTCACGTCGAGTTCACTCCACAACGGGTGCGATGACGGACGAGACAGATGGTACCGGCGCAGCGGATCAAGTGGGCGGCTTCAGGCTCGCCGGGCGCCATCCGGAGGCGCCGCCGGCCGACAGAGGAGCGTCCCGGATCGGGCATCCGGAGTCGCTGGTTCGGGCCTTCCCTTCGCTGTGTATCTTCCTCCATTCTTCAAAGCCCGTCACCGTCATCATCATGGTGTGGAAACGGTGGACGACCGCGCTTCGCCCCGTTCGCTACCCCGGTGGGTGGCCACCCGTGTGGAGTGGATGACGGCGTTCGCGCGGTGGGCTTCGCCGGTCCTCCCGGTACCCGGATGTGGACGCTCCGGCGTGCCGACCCGGCGCCCTGCGCGCCTGTCCACCGTGACGACGGCAGTCGTCCCAAGGGCCTCCCTCCCCGGTCTACCGCGCGGCGGCGGATATCCACGGCCACGGGCCGCGTTGTCCACGGCCACGGGCCACTCCGGGTCCGCGCCGAAACGGCGTCAGGGCCCGGGATTCAGGCAGGACCGACCACTCCGGGGCGGTCGGTCAGTCGGCGTAGATCAGTTCGCGGACGGCGGAGATCTCGCGGCGGAGTTCGTCATTGGCGCCGGATTCTCGGGTGATCTTGTCGCAGGCGTGGAGGACCGTGGAATGGTCCCGGCCGCCGAGCTCGGCCCCGATCCGAAGGAGTGACACGTCCGTCTCCGCGCGCATGAGGAACATCGCGATCTGGCGAGGCACGACGATCGCCTTGTCGCGCTTCTGACCCTTGAGCGCGTCAAGCCCGACCCCATAGTAGTCCGAGACCGCCTTGACGATCCGCTCGGGCGTGATCTGGCGCTTCTTGGGGTTGTACAGGACGTTGGACAGGACCGCCTGGGCAAGCTCGATCGAGATCGGCATCGCCCCCATGGACGCGTACGCGACGATCCGGTTGAGCGCACCCTCAAGCTCGCGGATATTGCTCACGACCTTGCGGGCGATGAACTCAACGACGTCCGAGGTGATCGGGACGCCGCCCTCCTCCGCCTTGGCGCGAAGGATCGCGATCCGCGTCTCCAGGTCCGGGGCCGTGAGGTCTGCGATGAGGCCCCACTCAAATCGGCTTCGGAGCCGCTCCTCGAGCGTGAGAATGCCCTTCGGAGGGCGGTCCGACGAGAGGACGATCTGCTTGCCGTCCTCATGGATGGCGTTGAACGTATGGAAGAACTCCTCCTGCGTCCGCTCCTTGTCCGCGATGAACTGGATGTCGTCGATGAGGAGGAGGTCGATCCGGCGGTAGCGGGACCTGAAGTCGTCGATCTTGCCCTGCTGGATCGAGGTGATGAACTCGTTGGTGAACTTCTCCGAGGTGGCGTACACGACGCGCTTCCGTGGGAACTTCGCCATGACCTGGTTGCCGATCGCATGCATCAGGTGGGTCTTCCCGAGACCGACCCCGCCGTACAGGAAGAGCGGGTTGTAGGCATGCCCCGGCCGCTCGGCCACGGACAGGCTGGCGGCGTGGGCCAGCCGGTTGGCGGACCCGACGATGAAGTTCGCGAACGTGTAGCGGGCGTTGATGTTCGTCGCGCCGCCCTCGCCGCCCACGCGGGTGGCCTCCACCCGCACGTGTTGGGAGCTCGGCGTCGCAAGGGGCCGTTCCGGGGAGACCGACGCTGCCGACGCGTCGTCGGCAGCGTCCGCGGCGACCTCCGGCGGTGTCCCGACCACGAACTCGACCTGGACGCTGTAGCCGACGATCCGGGCGAGTGTCTGGGAGATCAGCGAGCGGTACCGTGTCTCCAGCCAGTCC
>JBKJVO010000297.1:0-3676 GCA_046717305.1 Candidatus Limnocylindrales bacterium | reverse complement strand
CGGCTGGTCACGAACCGGCGGCGGCCGATGTTCGTCGTCGGGCGCGACAGCCTGCAGCGGCACGACCTGCTCCTGCCGGCATCCGTCTCGTCGGTTGAGGCGGTCCGGGGCACGCTCGAGGCTGCTGGATTCGAGGTCCCCAGGATCCCGGACCCCGTGAACCTGTTCCTCGACGCCGACCTTCGGGCGGATGGGCGGATCGAGGTCCGGTCCTGCCCGGCGCGGCCCGGGGATCGCTGGACGGTCCGCGTGCTCATCGACGGATTCGTGGCGGTGGCGGCCGGGCCGACCGGTCTTCCGGAGGCCAGTGCGGATCCGCCTCGCTCGCTCCGGGTCCGTGTCACGAACCGGGTCGAAGATCTCCCGGTGGACCTGCGGGTCTGGGCGGGCTGATTGGAACGCAATCGACCGCCTTCCGGAACCGCGGCCGTGCAACGGTCCCGCAGATCGAGCGCGGGGTCGCCTGTGTGAACGCAATCTCAACAGCCGATCGCCACCATCGAGGCGAGGCTCGATCCGCCCTCTCTTCGGGAGGGAGTGCTCCCGCGACCTCGACGCGAGCCCGGTCGAGATCAATTGGGACCTGATGTCGTCAGGGCTGTTGCGTGGTGGGATCCCCGAACGGCAGATGGCCACCGTCGAGGAGCTTGCGGTCACCCAGAGGAGCGCCAAGGTCGACCTCGGTAGGGAAGGACGGGTTCGACGGGCAGTTCTGCGCTCCTGGCATCTGGCGGACACCGAACATCACGAGGAGGGTGTCGCCGGACGGGACGATGGCCGGCCCGACGATCCGACCTTCGGGCGATCGTCCACTTGCGCAGGCGCGCTCGGTCACGAGCGCCGTGAACCGCTGCGTGTCGGGTCCTGGCCGACCCGGACTACCCCACGTCCAGTCCGCCGTACCGATGCCCTCGGGCAGGACCAGGTTCGGGCGGCAATCTCCCCAGCCGGCCACGTGCCAGCCCGTGGCCTGATTCTCAAGCGAGATGCTCTTCATTCCGAGGTCGCCGCCGACGGTCACGAATTCGGCACCGGCAGCATCGATGCCGGCGAGCGTCCAACCGGAATCAGGCAGGAAGTTGATGTCCTGATCGGGGAGCGCCAAATGGCGCCGCAACGCCTCGGCAACAGAACTCGTGGCTTCCTCATCGTGGCCGAGCGGGGCGGTCAAGAGTGCTGCGGTGAACGGGAAGCGGCCGCACGAGAATTGGAGTTCGTCCTGGACGTTGAGTGACGGCTCTGGTGTGAACCTTGCGGGCGGTGTCGCCTCGGCCGCGCAACCGCCCGCGATCACGAGCAACAGCGTCGCCAGCCCGGGCCATTTATCGATGCGCATGGAACACCTCCGATGCTCCGACGAAATCGGCCAGCCGCGCGGTTCCGCGCCCGAGCGCCTCCGCGAACGCATCGTCCCGCGCCAGCGCCTCGTCGTCGAACCAGAGGCCCTTGATCACGAGCGTCATCGTGGCGCGGTCAAGCGCAGCGTCCATGCGAGCGACGAGGCGGTCGCCCCACAGGATGGGCAGGCTGTAGTAGCCGAACCGGCGCTTCTCGGGCTTGTCGTAGACCTCCCACTTGTAGTCGAAGCCGAAGATGCGGCGGGTGCGGTCGCGGTCGTGGATGACGGGGTCGAGCGGCGAGAGGAAGGTCACCTCGTCGATCGTCGTGGTTTCGAGCGGCCTCCAGGCGCGGGGGACGCGACCGGCGTTGAGCGCCTCGAGGACCGGGAGGTCGGACGCGAGCGCGACGAGGCCGGCCAGTTTCACGCCCTCGATCTCGATGTCAATGAGGGCGCCCTCGGCCACCTTCCGACGCTTCCATGCGGCGGCATCACGAGGCAGAAACGTGCGGAGCAGCATCCCCTGGGCGCCGTTGAGCTTGGTCAGCCCGGCGGCCGCGACCGCCTTCATGAGCAGAAACTCGTCGGTGTCGACCTCCGGAGCCTCCTCGAGGAGCGCCGCCGGAACCACGGCTTCGGGTCGAGCGTACACGCGCTCGAACCGCTCACGGCGAGTGACCATCGCCTCGCCCGCGCGCCACAGGTAGTGGAGCGCGACCGAGCTGTCCTTCCGGCCGCGATAGCTGTTGACGCGGGTCCGATCCGCGATCGCGAAGTCGCGATTGGTGACCTCGCTGCGCTCGCGGAGGATCGATCGCATCTCCTCGATCGCCGGGCCGTGCCCTGCCGCCGCCCACTCGAGCCACCACTGGTCGCGGGATCTGCGCATGAGGACGCGCCAATAGGGCAGCTCGTCAATTGGGCGGAGGGCGAGCCAGCCGCCCCACTCGAAGAACCGCCGCCGCTCGTAGGTGAGCGTCATCCAGTCGTCCGGCCGGTAGTCGATGACCCGGCTCGCGAGCGCGAGATCCTGGGCGCGTGCCACGATCACGAGCGGGTCCAGCTGGACGTGCTCCATCGTCCGCATCGCCCGCTCGGTGCCGCGAATGCCGCGCCATCGGCGGCCGGGCCACAGACCCTGGCGCCCCAGGAGATAGCGCCGGGCGACCTCGCGGGTGATCTGCATGCTCGAATCATGCGGCTCCGGCACGCGGGCGTTCGGCCCATCGCGACCGAACTCCGGGCTCGCCGCGAATCAGTCCCGGGCGGTCACTCGAGCCTGGTCGCGCGCCTCGGCGCGGAGCCGGGCGAGGTACGGCCCGAACCGGGCCCAGTCGACCGGCTCGCCGCCGTAGGTCGCGGGTTCCTCGGCCAGGCGCGGCCGGCGCATCCCGTCCAGCCGGACTGCCCGCTCGCCGGCGGCGTCCGCGAGTCGCGCATCGAGCGTCATGAGCCGGCCGTCCTCTGCCTCGGCGAGCGCCAGGTAGACGGCGTCGTACGCCGAGAGGCCACGTCGTGTCTGGAAATCGATCGTCAGCAGGAGGAGCGGGCGATCGGTGCGGACCGACTCGATCTGGAGCTCGTCCATCGCCCGGAACGCGACGATTACTTGCTCAGGACTCGCCCGGTAGCGCCGCCCGAGGACGTTCGCGACCTCCAGCCAGAAGTGATCGGGCACGAGCAGGCGTCCGGCAGCGGCCCTGTGGCCGTCGATCAGCGCGGCGATCGATGGTCCCTGGTGCTCGGATCGGATGAGCGCGATCACCGCCGAGGCATCGAGGACGACCACGGGCACCGCGGCACGCTCAGACATCGTCGGGGACGTCAAGTTCATCGCGGTCGCGATCGAGGCGGACGGCCGTGACCGCGTCGGGGGCGTTCGGGCTGCGGACCTTGAGTTCTCGGCCAAGAGCCATGAGCCGGTCGAGGGCGGCCCGGGTGCGGGCGCGGCGAGCCTCGGCGTCGTCCGCGAGCCGGTGCCCGTCCTCAACGGACACGAGCACGGCTAAGGGCCGGTGGTCGCGCTCGATGACGAACCGCTCGCCCGCCGAGGCCTCGTCGAGAACGCGCCCGAGCGATCGCCGAAGGTCAAGCGCCGTGATGACTCGCATGGTTGACTATGATAGCAGACTCGCATAGCCGGGCCGCACCCGATCGGCAGACCGTCCTCGCCGTATCCGGCCGTTTCGCTACCCTCCGACCTCTCGATCCGGCAACCGGCCCGGCAGCCGGCGAAATCGGGCGAACGCGCGCCGTCTCCGCCGCATCGAATAGGGTGAGCGCCCAGGCATGTGAGCGATGGAGGGCCGGTTGGAGCGGGAGCTCGTCGAGCAGGCC
>JBKJVO010000296.1:0-2502 GCA_046717305.1 Candidatus Limnocylindrales bacterium | reverse complement strand
TCCGACACCTCGTCGAGGGTCGCGAGCGACGAGGCGGTGACCGTCGGTTCGCGCGTGCCGGGGTTCGTGACGCACGTTCCGAGGCGCATCCGCTCGGTGACGCCGGCCATGAGCGTGAGCAGGGGATACGGCTCGCGCCACAGGACGTGGGAGTCGAACATCCAGCCGTGGGAGAACCCGGCCGCCTCGGCCTGACGCGTGAGCGCAATGGTTCGCTCGATCGCGTGGTCCGGTCTGAGTGTGAATCCGAAATCCATGGGTGCGCCTCCTGGTAGACGGTTCGATCGCGATGGCTACGGTCGAACGAGGTCGCCGTACGCGTCGGGCCGGCGGTCGCGGTAGAACTGCCAGGTCTGGCGGACCTGCTGAACGACGTCGAGGTCCATGTCGCGGATGATCAGCTCCTCGACATACGGGTTGCCGACGCTCCCGATGAACTGGCCGCGCGGGTCGCAGAAGTAGCTCTGGCCGTAGAAGTCGTCGTCGCCGATGTCCTTCTCGATGCCAACCCGGTTGATCGTCCCGACGAAGTAGCCGTTCGCGACCGCGTGACTGACCTGTTCGATCCGCCACAGGTATTCGGACAGGCCGCGTGACGTCGCCGACGGGATGAACACGATCTCGGCGCCGTTGAGGCCCAGGGCGCGGGCGCCCTCCGGGAAATGACGGTCGTAGCAGATGTAGACGCCGACCTTGCCGACCGCGGTCTCGAACACCGGATAACCCATGTTCCCGGGCCGGAAATAGAACTTCTCCCAGAACCCCTTGACGTGCGGGATGTGGGTCTTGCGGTACTTCCCGAGGTACTTGCCGTCCGCGTCGATGACCGCGGCGGTGTTGTAGTAGATCCCCGAGGCGGTGGCGTCCTCCTCGTACATCGGCACGACGAGGACCATCCCGGTCTGCTTGGCGAGATCCTGCATCCGCTTCGTCGTGGGCCCGTCCGGGATCAGCTCCGTATAGCCGTAGTACTGCGGATCCTGGACCTGGCAGAAGTAGGGGCCGTAGAAGAGCTCCTGGAAGAGCATCACGTTCGCGCCCTGCTTCGCGGCATCGTGAGCCGAGGCCTCGTGTTTCTGGATCATCGACTCCTTGTCGCCGGTCCAGGTCGCCTGGAGCAGCGCGCCTCGCACGATCCTCGGCATCAGTGTCCCTCACTCGATCACGCCTGCGCCCCGAGGGGCGCCCTGGGAGCCGGAGAAGGGTCGAGGGTACACCGCCGCCGGTCAGCTGGGGGATCGATCCCGGGCGCCGGGCGTCGCAGCGGGCTCCGCCGCATCTGCGACAATCGGCCGACACGCCACGAACGACCCGATTGGAGCCCTCCATGGCCGTCGAATCCGTCACCAGGATGTCGAGCGCGGAGATCGTCGCGCTCAACCGTGCGCACACGTTCTTCTCGTGGTCCGTCCAGGGCGCCCTGGATCCGATCGCGATCGATCACGCGGAGGGCGTCTACCTCTACACACCCGAGGGCGCGCGGATTCTCGACTTCAACAGCCAGCTGATGTCCGTGAACATCGGCCATGGCGACCGGCGCGTGATCGACGCGATCACCGAGCAGGCGCTGAAGCTCCAGTACGTCCAGCCGGCGTTCGCCACCGAGATCCGCGGCCGGTTGGGCCAGAAGCTCGCCGAGATCCTGCCGGGAGACATGGACAAGGTCTTCTTCACGCTCGGCGGGGCGGAGGCCATCGAGAACGCGATCAAGCTAGCCCGGCACTACACGGGCCGGCACAAGGTCCTCGCCCGCTACCGGGCGTACCACGGTGCAACGTTCGGGGCGATGACCCTGACCGGAGATCCGCGCCGCTGGGCGAACGAACCCGGACTCGTTGGCGTCGTCCGCTACCCGGATACGCATCGATGGGGTGAGGCCGAGCCGAGACCGGTGGCCGAGTCCCTCCAGGGCCTGGAGGACGTGATCCGCTACGAGGGCCCGCACACGATCGCGGCGATCTTCCTCGAGACGATCGTCGGCACGAACGGCATCCTCATCCCGCCCGATGGCTACATCCAGGGCGTCCGCGAAATCTGCGACCGCCACGGGATCCTCATGGTCGCCGACGAGGTCATGGCCGGCTTCGGACGGACCGGGAGGTGGTTCGCGGTGGACCACTGGGGCGTGACCCCGGACCTCATGACGATGGCGAAGGGCCTCACGAGCTCCTACCTGCCGCTGGGCGCTGTCGCGATGCGCCAGCACATCGCCGAGGCGTTCGAATCGAAGATGTTCTTCGGCGGTCTCACCTACAGCTCGCACCCGGTCAGCCTCGCGGCGGCGCTCGCCACGATTCGCGTCTACGAGGAGGACGGGCTCATCGAGAACGCGGCGCGCCTGGATCCGGTCATGCGCGAGCACCATCGTCGCCTCGCCGCGAAGCACCCGTCCGTGGGCGCGACCCGCAACCTGGGGCTGTTCGGGATCCTGGACCTCGTCAGGAGCCACGATCCGTGGACGCCGCTGACGCCCTTCAACGGGACCAGCGACGAGATGAAGGC
>JBKJVO010000295.1:0-3197 GCA_046717305.1 Candidatus Limnocylindrales bacterium | reverse complement strand
CGCGCGGCGGCGAGGCCCCGGGCGGTGAGGTTGGCGGCGAGCGCCGTCGCGAGCCGACGGAGGACGAAGCGGACCGCCTCCAGCTCGCCGACAGGCGGGTCCATGGGCAGGGCGAGCCGAAGGCGCTCGGGGGCTCGACGCGGCCGGAACGGATCCGTCTCCTCGCCGCGCGCGCGGACCCCGATCCGTGCCCCCTCCTCGCCAAACCGGGCGACGAGCGCGGACGCAGCGAGCTCCGCCACCTGGCCGATCCGCCGCAGTCCGAAGCGCCGCAGCCTCGCCCGGATGTCCGCGTCCGGGGTGAGGAGCGAGGCCGGCAGCGGGGCGAGGAACGCGGCCTCCTCCCCCCGGGGCACGGCGACGAGGCCGCCGGGTTGCGCGGCCGCTGCCGCAACCGTCGCGGCGAACCGCGTTCCGGCAATCCCCGACCGGGGTGATCCCGCGAGGAGCGGCGCGATCGCGGCCGCGATCCGCTCGACGAGAACCGGCTCCGGACCCCACAGGGCCTCGAGCCCGTCGACCTGGGCTTCGAGCAGGCCGAAGGCGACGGCCGCTGGATCGGCCGTTCCGGCGATCGCGGGGCTGAACTCGGCGAGCCGCTGGAAGGCACCCTCGAGGGCCTTGCGGTCAGCCTCCGGTTCCGGATCGAGGAAGGTCGCCTCCGGGGCGAGCCGGTGTGCCGACCCGAGCGGCATCCCGCGCCGGACGCCGAGCGCCCTGGCCGCGGGATCCGCGCCCAGGACCGTCCCCGCGATCCAGGGTTGGCCGCCCAGGACGATCGGTCCCACCGGCCACGCGCCGGAGGACCGGTGCTGCCGGGCGAGGTCCAGGAGGAGGTGCGGTCGATACAGGTGGAGCAGGCGCATGGCGTGACGTCCCGGGCACTGGAACGGGGGCATGGACGGAGACGGTGGTTCGGGCGGTGGCGATTCTGGGGCCGGCCCCGCCCGGCAGGCCCTCGCTGAGAAGTGGTTCGAGGCGGAGGCAGGCGTCCCGCTCACCCCCATCGGCGTAGAGGATCCGGAGGGTTGCGTGCCGTCCGGGCGGACCCGCACGATTCCGGGCGACGACGACCTCCGTGGACTGGCCGACCACGTCCCGCCCAAGGCGGATCCAGGCCCTCCGGGCGAGCTCGAGGCGGATCCCCGTCCCCTCCCCGACCGCGGCGGCCACGGACGCGACCAGCCCGGGCGGCTCCAGGACAAGGAGCGTGATCCCCGCCCGCCGCGCCAGGGCCGCGAGGCGACCCAGGCGGTCCGCGAACCTTGCCGCACCCTCCGGCCGGGGCGGCAGGTCCACCACGAGGAGGTCCACGGTCCGGCCGGACAGGAGCGCGCCGGCGATGGCCAGGCCCTCCTCCGGGCCCGTGGGAGTGAGCACCACCAGCCATTCCGGTTGCATGCCGCGGGCCACTGCCTCCACCGGATCGAACGCCGCGGCGAGGTCAAGCCAGGCGACGATGGCGCCGCCCGCCTGCGCCTCCGCGGCGAGCCGGAGCGCGAGCGTGGTCCGCCCGCTCGAGAGGTCCCCGCGGAGCGAGAGACCCATTCCGCGGGGCAGTCCGCCCGGGCCCAGGATGGCGTCCAGCTCCGGGAACCCGGTGGAGAAGATGCGGGCCGGATCCGGGACGCCCGGAAGTGGGTTCCCGGGCCCGATGCCCGTGTCCGCATCAGGCGTGGAGACGGGATCCGGCACCATCGCGAGGGCGCCCATCACCTCCCCGACGGCGCGCGGCGCAGCCGCTCCCCAGCGCGATCGAAGGGTCGCGAGGGCCGCCGTCACGTCCCGGGAGAGGGTCGCCATCAGGTGTTCAGTATCGAACATCTGTTCGAATGAATCAACCGTGGAATCGCGGCGGGGACGCACATCCCAACGTCGGCGAACCGTCGTTGAAGGGCCCGGTGATGGCGGGAGCAGCATTTCGGGCGGAAGCGGCCCGTCAAGGTCCATCGCGCCGACCTGAGGCCGGCCGTGGGAGCACGGAGCCCCCGCGCATCGTGCTCAGCCTGACGCTCGGATGGCCACGGCGGACGGCGAGCTCGGTGCTCGAGCCAGCCAAGGCCCGGTGCATCCCGGAGTTTGCTGCTGGGGGCATCACGGGTGGAGACAAGGCCGGAGACACCTCGGCCGGACGCCAAAAAGCCCGTGCTACACTCTCGGCCCGTCCAGCCGCCCTGCGGACTGCGACGCCCCGGTGGGGATGTAGCTCAGTTGGAAGAGCACCGCGTTCGCATCGCGGGGGTCAGGGGTTCGAGTCCCCTCATCTCCACCATCTCCCCTCGATCCGTGCCCAAAAGGTCCTGCCGAGGATCCAACGTGCAGCCGCCCGCCGGCCGGTCTTGGGATCCTTGATGTTCAGCGCCATGGTGGAAGCGTGCGCGAATGGTGGAGCGGGCCAGAGACGCACCGAGACCTCGGGATGCGGTCCGGCGGCGTCGCGTCCGCTCCGGCGGTCACGAACTCGTGGTCATCGGTTCCGCCCAGGACACCCTGCGCGCGCCCTGCGGCCGCGCGCCCCTGGGCGATGCAGTCGGGCAGTCCGGCGCCCCGGTAGGCCGCGCCCGCGAGCACGAGGTTCGGCACCCCGGTGAGCGACTCGACCGCCGCGGCAACCCGATCGAGATGGCCGACGGTGTAGTGCGGCATTGCGGCGTGCCAGCGCACGACCCGGGTCAGGACGGGTTCGCCGCGCACGCCCATGGTCGCCTCGATGTCCCGCCGGGCGGCAGCCGCGATCTCGGCGTCCGAGCCAGCCAGGAGCCGCTCGCCGTGCGACCCGATGAACGCGCGGAGGAGGACCATCCCGTCGGGCGCGCGGCCGGCCCACTTGCCCGAACTCCAGGTGCATGCCCGGATCGAGAGCGGCTCGCCATCGGCGACGAGGAACCCGTGGCCGGCGACTGGCTCCGGGAACTGGGCGGCCCGGTAGCCGAGTGATACCACGCCGGCCGAGCCATGGGGGATCGTGCGGACATGACCCGCCGCGGCCGGGGCGAACGCCTCGAGAAGGCCGGCGGCGACCGGTGCCGGCGACGTCAACACGACCGTGTCCGCGTGGAGGCGCTCGCCGCCGGTTAGCCGGACGGCGAACCCAGAACCCTGCCGCTCGAGACCGGTGACCTCCGTGCCCGTTCGGACGGTGACGGACGCCGAGGCGTCGAGCGCTTCTCCGAGCGCATCCGTCAACTGGCCCATCC
>JBKJVO010000294.1:0-2984 GCA_046717305.1 Candidatus Limnocylindrales bacterium | reverse complement strand
GCGCGGAGGTCGTCCGGCGGACTGCTCGTGCCGCCGTCCGCCTGGTAACCATGGCCGCGCTCCCTGGGACACGCGGCGAGGTTGGCGCGGCGGCGAGGGCGGCCCTCGGCCGCTACTCGGGCGTGGGGGCGTGGACCGCCGCCGAGGTCACCCTCCGCGCGCTGGGCGACCCGGACGCGGTGAGCGTCGGCGACTTCCACCTGCCAAACCTGGTCGCCTTCGCGCTCGCCGGCGAGCCGCGGGGCGATGACGCGCGGATGCTCGAACTCCTGGAGCCCTGGCGAGGCCACCGGGCGCGTGTGATCCGCCTGCTGGAGTTGAGCGGAATCACAGCGCCGCGCTACGGACCGCGCTTTTCGCCCATCGATCGCCGCGAGATGTAGCGGGGCGTTCCGCCGGCTCGGAGCGCGTGTGCCATCGCCGCCAGATGCGCCGGCGTCGAGCCGCAGCAGGCCCCGACGATCGAGGCCCCGGCCTCGCGAGCATCGATCGCGTAGGCCGCCATGACGGGCGGCTCCGCCTTGTAGACGGCCTTCATGTCAACGAGCTCCGGCATCCCCGCGTTCGACTTGCCAACGAGCAGGGCGGCCGGCTCGGCGGCCCGCATCTTCGCGATGACCGGGATGATCTCGTCCGGACCGTTGCCGCAGTTGCCGCCGATCGCGTCGGCACCCCATTCGACGAGCGCGTGGACGGCGCGCTCGGGCGAGATCCCCATCATCGTGTAGCCGCGGGTATCGAACGTCATCGTCGTGATGAGCGGGATCGAGGGAGCGACCTGGCGCACGCCGGCGATCGCGGCCTCCATCTCCTCGAGCGCCGACATTGTCTCGATCCAGATCAGGTCCACCCCGCCGGCGACCAGGGCTGCGGCCTGCTCGGCGAAGACATCGACGGCCTCGGCCCGCTCGAGCAGCCCGATCGGCATCATGATCGAGCCGGTCGGGCCGATGTCGCCGGCGACGAGCGCGGCGCCACCGGCGGCGTCCACCTCGGCCCGCAGCAG
The DNA here is from genome assembly GCA_046717305.1 of Candidatus Limnocylindrales bacterium. GTDB lineage: Bacteria > Chloroflexota > Limnocylindria > Limnocylindrales > CSP1-4 > UBA5189. The sequence goes on along the minus strand of JBKJVO010000294.1, from coordinate 1,978 downwards.
GAGGGCCGCCATCTGGTTCAGCTCGGTCACGCGCTCCTCATTGCCGTGGAGGCTGAGCCGGAGCCGATTCCCACCGAACGTGTTCGTCAGGACGATCCGGGAGCCGGCCTCGAGGTAGCCCCGGTGGATCCGCCGGATGACATCCGGCTGGGTGAGGTTCCAGATCTCGGGCGGGTCGCCGAACTGGAGGCCGGACGAGAAGAGCATCGTGCCCATCGCGCCGTCGGCGAGCACGGGGCCGCCGCTCCCGATCAGGGCGTCCCACCGGGCGCGCTGGGCGGCTGCTGGAACAGGTCCCTGGGCCGTGTGCTCGCCGCTCGTCTGGTCCGTCAAGATCGCCGTTCCTCCGCGCGCTGTCCGGGAAGCGTAGTCTCGTGGACGGAAACCGTCACCGGGGATCGTCCGGGTGTCATGGAGGTTCCGGGAGGGATCCGCGTGCTGCTGGGCCTGGATCATCTGGTTGTCGCGGTGGAGGATCCGGAGGCGGCTGCGGCGGAGCTGGAGCGCGTGGTCGGGCTCGCCTGTACCGGCGGCGGCCGGCACCCGCTGTGGGGGACGCACAACCGGCTGGCCTGGCTGGGCGACACGTACGTGGAGCTGATCGGCCTGTTCGACCGCTCGCTCGCGCCGAACGGCGCGGTCTCCCGGGCCGTTCTCGAGGCGATCGATGCCGGGCATGTCGGGCTCGTCTCCTACGCCGTCGCGACGGACTCGATGGATGTGGACCTTGGGCGCCTTCAGGCCGCCGGCTCAGCGCTCGGCGACGTCGAGACGCGATCGCGCACCCGGCCGGATGGCGAGGTCGTCCACTGGCGGGCGGCGTTCCCGCCGTCCTTGGGACCCGCCGAGCCGCCGTTCATCATTGAGCACGAGCTCGTCGGCGTCGAGTGGGGCGAGCATGCGCGTGCGGCGCGCGCCTCGTTCGCACATCCGATCGGTGGGCCGGCGCGGGTCACCGCCCTCGAACTGCCGGTTCCAGACATCGAGGCCGCCACGGACGCCTACGCCCGGATGGTCGGAATCCAGTTTTCCGACATCGATCCCAGGGGCGCCCGCGCCGTCATCGGCTCGCAGGTCGTGCGCCTGCATCACGGAGCGCCACTGTGGAACCCCGCGATCGTCGATGTCGCGATCACCGGCAACCCGGGCGCGGCGGATGCCGGAACTCGAGAGATGGACGCGCTGGGCGTGCGCTGGCGAATCCGGAGCTAGCGATCTCCCGTCATCGGCGATCCGGCGCTCCCCGGCCGGACCGAGTGCGTCGAGTTACGCCGCTTCGTGCTTGCCGTCGCGGCCACGGCCGAGGTCGCCGCGGACGGCGGCCGCGCCATGGACAGCAGACCAGGCAGTGACGGCGTTTGCGAGCGCGACCGATCCGGGACGAACCGCAAGACGGTCATCGCCGCCGCGGATCCCCGCACCGAGCTCTGCGAGCTGGCCGCGGTAGGCAGGCTTGTCTCCGTCCAGCCGGCCGGACGAGGGATAGACGTCGAAGTAGCCGTCGGTGCTGACGACGATGTTCGCGTCAGGCGAACTGAAGGACGTTCGAGCCATGGTTTGGAATCCGATCCGTCGCGCGCTTCGGACCGGCGAATGAAAGCCCGGCGATGGCGACCAGTCCCCCCACCTTCGGGCCTGCGCCCGATTCCGTCAAACCGGGGCGACGGAGCAGTACGATCCCTAGCTCTGCGCCGACCTGTCCCTCACGCTCCTCTTGAACCGTCCGTTGAGGCCCCTCGTGATGTTGGGGGCAGCATTTCGGCCGGAAACGGCCCGCCAAGCCGGGTAAACAGGCCTAACGCCGGCCGTGCGAGCACGGAGTCCCGGCAGATCGCGCTCAGCCGGCCGCTCGGATCGCCCAGGCAGACCGCCAAATCGGCTCTGGAGGCGGCTAATGCCCGGTGAAGCCCGGAGTTTGATGATGGGGGCATCACGGGCAGGGCCAAGGCGGTCGGCCGCTGAGGGCCTCCTTCTGGCC
>JBKJVO010000293.1:0-6123 GCA_046717305.1 Candidatus Limnocylindrales bacterium | reverse complement strand
GGGTCAGCGGCGCGAAGACGACATGGGCGCCGGGAGACGCCCCACCCTCCGCACGAACGTCAGGGCGTCGGTGGCGTCGAGGGCTGCGGTGAGGGTGACGGGCTCGGCTGGAGGGGTGGCAGCGTCGCGGCTGGCCCGCCGCCGGCCGGATACGTCTCCGGGATGGGAAGGCCGTACTTCGTGATGATCAGGTTCGTCGTGGATCCGAGGCGCGACGCGTCCACCGTGCGCACGTCCTGCTCCGGCCTGAGGACGGCGCTGAACAGGGCGTTTCCGCTCGCCTGGAGGTGGGAGATCTCCTCCGCGACCGCGATCGACGCCCGGACGATGTAGAACGTGCCCGAGCGGGCGAGGATGACAAGGTCCTGATACGTGATCTTTGTCGAGCGGTCCGTGTAGTACTGCCCTTCCGTGAGCAGGTCCTGGGGAACGTTGATCGTCGCCGTCACGAAAACGTCGATCGTCTGGCCGGCCTGGAGCAGGCCCCCGACGGCGCGATCGTCGGGGATCGTCAGCGACACGGCGCGCCACGCCTCCGAATCCGGGCCGACGGTCTCATTCGGCTCCAGGATGGCGAAGCCTCCGCCGCCGGCGGCCGACGCGACGAGGTTCGTCGTCACGAGCTGGTCCTTGAAGACCGTCACGGCAAGCACCCGCCCGATGAGTTCATCCGGCGTCGCCACGACGCCCTTGCCGTTCGTGGCATCGATCGGGACCTGGCGGACCTCGAGGTCGCCCGGCTCGATCGGCTTCCGGGCGGGGATGTCGCGCGCCGCGACCACGACCGGGACCTTCTGGATCTCGCCCTGTCCGGCCTGCTGCTGCGCCTGGTTGATGAGGAAGAACGCCGCAACGCCCGCGGCGATCGCGAGCACGATTCCCAGGATGACGATCGCCTTTCCGCGGCGATTCGTGTCCCTGTATTCCATCTCCATGACTGGATCCTTGCCTCCCCGTGATGGAGCCCGCCGCCCGGCGAGTCCGTTGTGGTTGCCGCGCCCTGCCCGGCTAGTTCCAGGGCACCAGCCGCGCCACCTGACCGCGACGGAGCTGGGGATCGTTCATGTCGGTGATCACGGGCGTGATCGCATACGCCGTGATCGTGTTGGCGTCCGCCGTCGCGACCCGCATCACGGCGAACCCGGAGATGTCCACATACTCCTGGCTGCCCGCGCTGCCAGTGCTGCCGACGTTGAGCGTCACCTGGATGAGGTGGGTGACCTTCCGGGACGTCGAGTCGCCGTTCATGCCGGTCGCCCGGATCGTGACGGTGTGCACGCCCGGGGCGATCGTCCCGGAATCGATCGTGAGGATCGAGTGCGCCCCGGTGTTCGTGGGGCTGAGGCTTGTCGACGAGAACGTGATCGTTCCCACGCCCGATGGCAGTGGCGTGTCCACCGACAATGAGACGGGATTGCCGAACGCGGTGTTCTTGTTCGGGCTGTTGGTGAGCTCGAGGTCGATCGTCGCCGTCCCGCCCGACGCGATGACGACGGTGGCGACGTTCGAGGTGAATGTGAAGTCGCGGGTCACCGTGCCGATCTTCAGGGCGACCGGCCCCACCTTCGTGGTGAGGTACGGGCTGCCCGCCAGCCCCTGGACCCAGATCGTGTAGATCCCCGGGGTCGCCCCCGACGTCGTGATGTTCGTGAGGTTCACGGTCTGGCCGGACCCGAGGGACGGTGTCACGGGGTTGGGCGTGTACGTGATCGACGCCGCGCCGCCGGACATCGCTCCGCTGGTGAGCGGGTTCTGCGCGTCGAGGGGATCGGCGAGCGTGCTCAGGGTCACGGTGCCGGAGAATGCCTGGTTCCGGGACACCTTGAGGGATCCGGCGTTGGCGGTCACTCCGGTCGCCGGGAGGGCCAGCTGGGCCGGCGGGGTGATGGCGAAGTCCGGGATGGCCATGACGTTTCCCGGGTACACGAGAACGAGGATCTCCGCGCCCGGCGCGAACCGGTTGTTCATCGAGTCGATCGCGATGCCTGTCGAGTTGCCGGACATGACCGCGACCTGATCGTTCGGGTCGGGCGGGGAGATAACCGGGGGAAACATCGGGCCTGGATAGCCCTCGGCAATCCAGCCAGCCTCCAGGGCCTTGAGCGTGCTCACATTCGTCGAGGGCGTGACCTTGTTGTAGTAGAGCTGGGAGCCCGCGCTCGCGAAATTCCGGATGTCGAGGGCGACGAACCCTCGGAAGTCGGCCCCGTTGTTCGGTTGGGCGCCCTGGCCCAGGATCGCCAGGATCGGACCGTGGTTCGATCGGTCCGAGCCGGGGTTGAGCGAGTCGAACCCGGATCCCGGGTTCGGCGCTGCGCGAAGGGAGGCGTCCGTTTCCGAGCCCTCGCATGACGTGTCGGCCGTCGCGAAGAAGTCGGTGAACCAGCCCGGGTTGTCCGAGCACGGATACACCGCCCCCGCGTTGGGACCCGGCGTGTTGATGAATCGTCGAACTGCGATCGGCAGGAGGTCTCCGATGAGCCAGACGCGCGCCCGTGCGCTGATCGACTGGTTGCCCAGGCCGACGATCCGTCCGAACGTGTAGCCGATGTTGTTCCGAACGGCGACCCGGACGTCCCCGCCGGTGACGAGGATTCCTTCGAGGAGGTACGCGGGATCGCCGGAGTGGCCGCTCTCGTAGATCGGCGTCGATGGCGGGAGCGAGGCAACGACGCCGTTCGGGTCACCCAGGAAGTTCCGCGACAGGCTGTTCTGTGCCGCCACGACCGCGTTTGCATCGGATTCGCCCCGGATGAGGGCGTTGGCCGCCGCGAGGGCAGCGGCATCGGACGCGTTCTGGAGGAACCGGTGCTCGCTGTAGAACCGCCCGATGTCGATCGCGACACCGGCGGCGGCAAGCAGGCCGGCGGCACCCAGTGCGAAGACGACGAGGACCTGGCCTCGCTGGCCCGGGCGCGGACGAGCGGCCATCAGTTGATGATCATCGTGACTTCGCCGGTCAGGATCATCCGCCCGTTGCCATCGCGCGGCAGGAGCGCAGCGATCAACGGGATCAGCAGGTCCTGGTGGTAGCGGACCTGGACGGTGACGGTCTGACCGGTTCGGGCGTCGCTGTCCGTCACTCCGCTCGGGATCTCGTACGTGACGGTCAGGTCGCCATTGGTGAACGTGTCGCCGCTCTGGGTCCAGGTCCCGGTTGTCGTGAAGTGCGGCGTGCTCGCGGACAGCAGATTCAGGGAGTTCTGAACCGTGGTCCGGACCTGCGCGTTCCGGGCGGAGTCGTTCTGCCCCTCGGTCAGCGACCGGTCGTAGACGTAGATCGTCGCCTCGCGGCCGGCCTCGCGCGTCGCGTTCGTGATCGTGATGTAGGCGTTGAAGATGAAGCCGAACTGGATGATCCCGAGAAGGATCAGGAAGAGCGGCGTCAGGACCAGCGCAAACTCGACGAGGCTTTGGCCCTCGTCGGGCGAGCGGCGGCGGCGGCGAACCCGATTCGGGCGGGTCGTGATGCGCATGCGGTGATGGCGACCTCGGTTCGGCAGGTGCAGGACGAGTTTCCGCGGCACGCGCTCGCGGCACCATGGGTTGGCAGTACCGCCCATGAGACGCCAACGGTCCCCCCGACGCGCGAACAGACGTTCGATATGAACCCGGCTCTGGTACGCTGGCGGCGTGCCGGATTTCCGCCTCGTCGCCCCCTTCCAGCCCACCGGTGACCAGCCCAAGGCGATCGAGCGCCTGACCGAGGGCCTCGCCCGCGGGCTGCGACACCAGACGCTCCTGGGCGCCACCGGCACGGGAAAGACCGCGACCATCGCCTGGGCAATCGAGGCGGCCAACCGCCCGACCCTCGTCCTCGCCCACAACAAGACGCTCGCGGCGCAGCTCTACGCGGAGCTCCGAGAGTTCTTTCCGGACAATGCGGTCGAGTACTTCGTGAGCTACTTCGACTACTACCAGCCGGAGGCGTACCTGCCGCGCTCGGACACGTACATCGAGAAGGACTCGAGCCGGAACGACGAGATCGACCGGCTTCGACACGCGGCAACCCACGCGCTCTTCGAGCGGCGTGACGTCATCGTCGTCGCCTCGGTGAGCTGCATCTACGGCATCGGCGCGCCGGTGGACTACGGCGCCACGGTGCTCCGCCTCCGGGTCGGCGGGCAGTACCGGCGCGATGCCGTCCTGCGCCACCTCGTGGACCTCCAGTACCAGCGCAACGACCAGGCCCTCACGCGGGCGCGCTTCCGCGTGCGCGGGCACACCCTCGAGTTCCAGCCGGCATCGGAGGAGCGGCTCGTCCGGGTGGAGTTTTTTGGCGACGAGGTCGAGCGGATCACGGAACTGGACACCCTGACCGGCGAGCTGCTCGCCGAACGGCGCGACATCAACGTCTACCCGGCAACGCACTACGTCACCCCGGCGGACAAGCTTCAGGGCGCGATCGTGGATATCGAAGCGGAGATGGAGGAGAGGGTCGGCCAGCTTGAGGCGGAGGGACGCGTGCTGGAAGGCGCACGTCTGCGCCAGCGGACGACGTTCGACATGGAGATGCTCCGCGAGCTCGGCTACTGCTCGGGGGTGGAGAACTACTCGCGCCACCTGTCGCGCCGGGACGCCGGGAGCCGGCCCTGGACGCTCCTCGACTACTTCCCGCCGGACTGGCTGCTCATCGTGGACGAGTCCCATATGACGGTCCCGCAGGTCGTGGGCATGTACAAGAACGACCGGACGAGGAAGGAGATCCTCGTCGACTTCGGGTTTCGGCTGCCGTCCGCCCTGGACAACCGGCCGCTCACGTTCGAGGAATTCGAGGCCACCGTGCATCAGGCCGTGTACATGTCGGCCACGCCTGGGCCGTACGAGCTCGAGCGGAGCGAGCGGATCGTGGAGCAGCTCATCCGGCCGACCGGGATCGTCGATCCGATCATCCACGTCCGGCCGACCGAAGGCCAGATCGACGACCTCCTCGAGGAGATCCGGGTGCGAGTCGAGCGCGGCGAGCGGGCCATCGTCACGACCCTCACGAAGCGCATGGCGGAGGACCTCGCCGACTACCTTCGCGAGCTCGGGGTCAAGGTCCAGTACCTCCACGCCGAGGTGGACACGCTCGAGCGCGTGGCGATCCTGCGCGACCTCCGCATCGGGATCTACGACGTCCTCGTCGGGATCAACCTGCTTCGCGAGGGGATCGACCTGCCCGAGGTCACGCTCGTCGCGATCCTCGACGCGGACAAGGAGGGCTTCCTCCGGAGCGCCTGGTCGCTCATCCAGATGACCGGCCGGGCCGCACGCAACATCGGAGGCGAGGTCGTCATGTATGCCGACCGGATGACGGACTCCATGCGCGCGGCCATCGACGAGACCAATCGTCGGCGCGCGGTGCAGGAGCAGTACAACCGGGACCACGGGATCGAGCCACGCACGATCGTCAAGGGCATTCGGGACCTCAACGACCAGCTGCGCGCGGTCGCGGAGAACACGGTCGTCTACGCGTCGGAGCGGGAGGCGCGGGATGCCCGGCTCGTCGAGCTCGACAGCCGGAAGGTGGAGCAGCTCATTGCGCGAATGGAAGCGGAGATGCGCTCGGCGGCGAAGGAACTCGAGTTCGAGCGCGCGGCCGCACTTCGCGATGAGATCCAGCAGATCCGCTTCCGCGTCCTCAACCAGGACCAGTCGGTGATCGTCGGACGCGCAGCGGAGATCGCGGCCTCGGCCCGTCCCGCGTCGCACGGAGCCGCGCGGGGCGGCCCGCCGGAGCCGCAGGCGCCCGTGCTGGAGGTCGCGTCGGTCGCCGTGCTGCCGGCGGGGGAGGATCCCGGTGGTCCGCCGGACGGTGCGCCGAACAGTGATGGCGAGGTCGATGGTGATGGAGTCGGGACCGCCGCGGACTGGCTCCCCGGGATCCGCGACGAACACGAGGACCAGGTTGGCTGGCAGGCTCGCTGGCTGGACCGTCCCACCTGGGATCGCACGGTGACCCCGAACATTCGGAAACGCACTGGAGCGCGGCCGACCCGCCGCCGCTGACCGGCGCAGCCGCTGGCCCTGATCCTGGTCGGGCGTAGCCGTGACGGCCGCCGCGGGAGCCGCGCCGAGGGTCCCGGTGCCGGCCCGCTGCGATCTGTGCTCGCTCGGATACAACCGGGCCGTCAATGGCCC
>JBKJVO010000292.1:0-5867 GCA_046717305.1 Candidatus Limnocylindrales bacterium | reverse complement strand
TAGTTCAGGGTGAGGCCCGTGTCGATGATGTCCTCGCAGATGAGGACCTCCTCGCCCTCGATGCTCGCGGAGAGGTCCTTCAGGATCCGCACGAGCCCGGACGACTCGGTGGTGGCCCCGCCGTAGGACGAGACCTCCATGAGGTCGATCCGGAGCGGGAGCGAGATCGCCCGCATCAGGTCCGCCATGAATGGCAGCGAGCCCTTGAGCACGCTCACGAGCGTCAGTTGGCGCCCGGCGTAGTCGGCGCTGATCTGCGCGCCCATCTCCGCGACGCGCGCCTGGATCTGTACCTCGGTCAGGAGGATCTCGCCGATGTCGGCCTCCAGGTCGGCGGTGGTCCTCATCGTGGCGGTCGCCCCTCCTCAGTCCGGATGGCAGTGACGAACTCGTCGGCGGAGCCGGCATCGAGGGCCGCGGAGCGCGCGGCCGCGGCGGCCCGACGGCGGCGTGACCGCGAGGCAGTTCGTCGCACCCCCGCGACGGGGCCCGAGACGGAACCCGCGACGATCGCCGGAGACATCACGGTCGGCGGCTCGCTGGATAGCGCGGCGGGGGCCTCGGAAGGAACCGCGGCAGCGATCGGCGGCGCGGCGGCAATTGACAATCCCGGCTCCACATCCAACGCTCGACCACGGTCCGGCATGACCTGGCCGAGGGTGCCGGACAGGGAGTCCGCGAGGGCAAGCCGACCGTACTTCAGCAGCATCGCCCGGAAGTCCCGCGCGTAGAACAGCTTGATCCGGATGTCCGGGTACAGTTCGCGGAGACGCCGGAGCTTGCGGTTCTTCTTGCGGACAAGCCGCTGCTTGAGCGTTGTCATCTCGAGGAAGAGGTCCAGGCCCGGCAGGTAAAAGTCCGGCGAAAAGCTCTCGACGACCTCACCATCCAGGTTCCAGAGGATCGGAAACGTCCGCGGCTCGTACTCCCACCGGACATCGTAGAAGTCCAGGATCCGGGCCATCTCCGCCTCGCTCGCGTGTGCGAAGGACGGCCCCGGACGGCCGGAGGCGTCGATGCGAGAGACCGTGGCCGCCTCGTCCGGCGAGGGAGTCGCGTCGCGAGACGCGGGCTCCGTCGCCCGGGACGCGGCGTCGGTCATGCGGGTCGTCCGACCCGTCGGGCCCGCGGCCCGGTCTGCAGTTCCGGTGCCGCTCCGGCTCTCTGGAAGAGCGAGGCGAGGTCGCCGGTCCAGACATCGAGGAAGGCGTGCATGTCGAGGACGTCGTCCGTGGAGACCGGAGTCCCAGCGGCGAGGCGGTCCGCCTCGGACCGGGCGACCTCGTCGCCGACGAAGCTGAGGGAGGTGCTGCCGCAGGCGGCGCACGCCATCTCGAGGAAGACCAGGTCGTCGCGCCGTGCCAGGATCCGAATTCGGTCGGCGGGGACGCGCTCCTCGCAGACGGTGCATGTAGCGCCGTCGAGGTGTGCGCGAAGGTGATCCAGGGGACCCATCCATCGGGAGTGTAGCGGGTCAGGCCGAAGGACGGCGCGATCGTGGTCGCCTTGCTCCAGATACCCCCAGGGGGTATGATCCCGGTCGATCATCCGGTCGCCGGGTGACGGCAGAGGGAGCTGGAACCAGCGGATGACCACGACCCCGGGACACGCCGGCGCGATGGACGCGAAGGATACGTTCCGTCACTCCTACTCGAAGGACAAGGCCCAGCTCGTGCGGCGCCTGGCCCGGATCGAGGGGCAGGTCCGCGGCATCGCCCGGATGATCGAGCGCGAGGAGTACTGCGTGGACATTCTCCAGCAGACGGCAGCCCTCCGCGCGGCGGTGGACTCGCTCGCGATCATGGTGCTGGAAGATCACGTTCAGGGCTGCGTCCGGACCGCCGCGGAGCACGGCGACGCGGATCGATATGTCGACGAGGTGGTCGATGTGGTCCGGCGGACGCTCGGCCGGCCGGTCCGGGGCGCCACCCGAGGCTGATTCGCCACTTATCCACGACGTAGCGCGGGGATCTTCCCGCGACGGTGGATAACCCCGTTGACGCGGCGACGACACCCCCGTACCGTCCGGCATCCGCACCCGATGCACCGGGGAACGCGGCTCGCGAGGGGTTCGGGGAGACCCGACCGCGAACCAACCGAGACGCGCCAGACCGAGGCCGCGGCTGCGACCAGAAGACGACGCCGGGGGTGGCTCTCTCCGGCGGCAGCGCGCCATCCCCCAGGAGGCACGCCTGAACCGCCAGCGAGAACCGCTCCCGACGCGCGTCGACACTCTGCCGGACCTGCCCCCCGCGTATGCGCGCGAGCTCGACCGCGCGCTCGTCGCACTCGGTGTGGTCCTGGGTCCGAATGCCCGGGCCGCGATCGATGGCCATGTGCGCATCCTTCTCGCCTGGAATGCGGCGATCAACCTGACGGCCATCATGGAGCCGGCCGATGTGGCGAGGCTCCACGTCGCCGACAGTCTCGCGGCGCTGAAGCTGCTGCAGTCCGGGCCGCACGCCACGCTGCTCGACCTCGGGAGCGGGGGTGGGTTCCCGGGCCTCCCGCTCGCGGCGGCCCTGCCCGGGACGCGAGCGTTGCTCGTGGACTCGGTGGCGAAGAAGGTTGCGTTCCTCGATGCCGCTCGGCGGGCGATCGGGCTGGCGGATCGGGTGGACGTGGCAACGGCCAGGATGGAGACCCTGGGGCCCGCTGGGTCAGGAGCCGGCTGGGACGTCATCACCGCCCGTGCCGTCGGGCCGATCTGGGACGTCGTGGAGCTTGCGCTGCCTGCGCTGGCGATCGGGGGACGCCTCGTCGTGTGGAAGCGCGGCGACCTCGCGGCAGAGCTCGCGGCCGGTGCACGGGCCGCGAGCGCTCTCGGCGGCACGGCGCCGCTGGTTCATCCCGTCCCGCCGGCCGCCGGCCTGAACGGGCACGTGCTCGTGGTTGTGCGCAAGGAGAACCGGACGCCCGACGGCTACCCACGCGATCCGGCCGCCAGAAACCGGCGGCCCTGGTGAACCCGGACGCTGCTACGCTGGCGATCCCATGCGGATCGTGGTCCTGTCCGACATCCACGCGAACCTGCCCGCGCTCGACGCCGTCCTCACGGCCGCCGGCGCGGTGGACGCGATCTGGCACCTTGGCGACGTCGTCGGCTACGGCCCGGATCCGGACGGCGTCGTGGAGCGCCTGCGGACGGCCGGCGCGACCGGCGTGAAGGGCAACCATGACGCTGCCGCCGCGGGCGGCTCGGAGATCGACTGGTTCAACCCGGAAGCGCGGCGGGCGATGGAATGGACTCGCGCCACGATCTCGCCGCGCACGGCGACCTGGCTCGCGGCGCTTCCGGAGAGCGTTCGGACCGGCGACTGCACGCTCGTCCACGGCAGCCCCCGCGAGCCAACGTGGGAGTACATCACGTCGGTGCCCGTCGCCCGGGCAAACCTGGGCGTTCTCGAGGGCCGGATCGGGCTCCACGGCCACACCCACGTCCCGGTCGCCTTTCTCGAGGAGGACGGGCGGATCGAGGTCGTCAGCCCGGGCGACGGCTCCGTCCTCGAGCTGCGCGGGCGGCGGGGACTGGTGAACCCGGGCAGCGTGGGACAGCCACGAGACGGCGATCCACGGAGCTCCTTCCTGGTCCTCGACACGGACGCAGACACGGTGAGCTGGCACCGGACCGGATACGACATCGACGCCGTCCAGGCCTCGATGCGGGAGGTCGGGTTGCCCGCATCGCTCGTCGGCCGGCTGTCCGTGGGTCTTTGAGGCACCGCGCGGCGTGATCGGCGGGCGGCAGCCCCTTCGCGGCAGGAAGCTCGGCGATCGGCGCGTTCGCGTCGAGCGGCCCCATGCCGCGTATTTCCGCTGGAGCGGCAAGGGCGTCATGACCGCGAAGGCCTCGGCGAGTGCGCCGACGACCGGCGCCGGGCGTGCCTGGGCCGCCGTGCGCCGCTTCTTCCTCGGGCGGCCCCTCGCGTCGGACGAGGAGCTCGGCGAGCGCCTCTCGAAGAAGAAGGCCCTCGCGATCTTCAGCTCGGACGCGATCTCGTCCTCCGCCTATGCCACCGAGGAAATCCTCCGCGTCCTGGTCCTCGGTGGAGCGGCCGCGCTCGCGCTCGGCCTCGAGGTGTCGATCGCGATCACGATCCTGCTCGTGACGGTCGCGATCAGCTACCGCCAGGTCTGCATCGCCTACCCGACGGGCGGCGGGTCCTACTCCGTCTCGAAACGGAACTTCGGCCGGAACGCCTCGCTCATCGCCGCGTCGGCACTCCTCATCGACTATGTGCTGACGGTCGCGGTGTCCACGACCTCGGCCGTCGAGCAGATCACGTCCGCGATCCCGGAGCTGATCGACGAACGGGTGCTGATCGGCGTGGTGGCCATCGCCCTCATCACGATCGGGAACCTGCGCGGCCTCCGCGAGGCCGGCAACATCTTCGCGATCCCGACCTACCTGTTCATCGGCTCGTCGCTCCTGATGATCGCGATCGGCGCGTTCCGGATCGTCGTCGGTGGCGAGGGCGGCGAGTTTTCGCCGGAGGTCGTCGCACAGGCCGGCAAGATCCCGGAGCAGGTGGGGGTGCTGCTCCTCCTCCGCGCATTCGCGGCGGGCGCCGTCGCCCTGACCGGGACCGAGGCGATCGCCACCGGCGTCCCAGCGTTCAAGCCGCCCGAGTCCAGGAACGCCGCCACGACCCTGGCGGTGATGGCCGGGCTCCTGGGAGTCCTGTTCGTCGGGATCACGTTCCTCGCGGTGAACTTCGGGGTGACCCACCTGGAGTCCCCGGAGAAGCAGACCGTCATCAGCCAGGTTGCCCGCCGCATCTACGGCGACGGATCGATTCCGTTCTACCTGTTCCAGTCATTCACGGCCCTGCTTCTCTTCCTCGCGGCCAACACGAGCTTCAACGCCTTCCCTCGCCTGCTCGCGATCCTGGCCGGCGACTCGCACATACCGCGCCAGTTCGGGCTCCGCGGCGACCGCCTCGCCTTCTCGTACGGGATCGTCGTCCTCGCGGTCGTCGCGTCGCTGCTGATCGTGCTGTTCGACGGGGAGACGCACCTCCTGATCCCGCTCTACGCGGTCGGCGTGTTCATCGACTTCACGATCAGCCAGGCCGGGATGATCCGGCACTGGCTTCGCGAGCGCCCTCCCGGCTGGCAGCGCCGCCTCGCGATCAATGCGTTCGGCTGCACGCTCACCGCGGTCGTCGCGGTCGTCGTGACCGTGGTGAAGGCGCCCGCCTCGCTCATCGTGATCGTGCTCATCCCGGTCCTGGTCCTGCTGATGCTCGGTATCCGTCGCCAGTACGAGGGGCAGGCGCAGGAGCTCCACGTTCGCGAGGACGTCGTCTTCGGCGGCCCGCACCGGGATCAGCGCGCGGTCGTCCCGGTGAACGGCATCAACCGCGCCGTGATCCAGGCCGTGACCTTCGCCCGGACGATCGGGCCCGACGTCCGCGCCGTCTACGTGACGGTGGACGCCGAGGACGGCGCGGCGCTCCGGACACGCTGGGAACGGCAGCTTCCCGGCATCCCGCTCGTCATCGTGGAATCGCCGTACCGGGCGATCGTCGAGCCGTTCGTCGCGTATCTCGACGTCCTCGCCGAGACCTGGCCACCGGACCGCGAGGCCCCGATCACGATCGTCGTCCTGCCCGAGTACGTCGCCAAGCACTGGTGGGACCGCGTGCTGTATAACCAGACCGCCAAACGACTCAAGGCGGCCATCGTGGGCCGCGAGCACACCGTCATCGCCGACGTCCCGTACCGCCGCGATCATTGATCGCCCGCACCGGCCCCGGCGGCGCTGGGCAGGGAGGGGAATGATCGGAGGCCGGCGCCCGCTCCCCGGTCGCAAGCGCGCGGCTCGTCGCGTCCCGGGGGAACGGCCGCAATAGGCAAACATCAGG
>JBKJVO010000291.1:0-7316 GCA_046717305.1 Candidatus Limnocylindrales bacterium | reverse complement strand
GTAGCCGCGGTCGAGGCCGGCCGGCCGGTCCGGAGCGCCATTGCGGCCGAGGAATTCGGTCCGATCGGCCGTCCACGACGTCTGCCTCCCTCCGAGGTCGAGGAAGGCGACCCGGCCGCCGAACTCGTTATTCCACGGTTTGGGGACGATGATCGCCTGCGTCTCGGGCTCCAGCGGCGTGTCGATCCGTGGGCCGTTGGCGCCGGGCGAGGTGCCTAGGGCCCACTCCGCATAGGCGGTCACCGAAAGGCGCCTCGAGCGCCCGGACCGGTTCTGGAGTGTCAGCACCGAGATCTTCAGGGGTTCGTCGAGGGGGACGAACTGGACGAGGTTGAGCTCGATCCCGTCATGCACGTGCTCGAACCGGCTGTATCCGGCACCGTGATGGGTGACGTACGTGGATTCCTCGCTGCGGATCGGCAGGGCCATTGGACCCCACAGCTCGCCGCTGTACTCGTCCCGAACGTAGATCGCCTCGCTCACCGGATCGCTGACCGGATCGTTGGACCATGGGGTGAGCTGGTTCTCGCGGCTGTTCCCGGACCAGGTGTAGCCCGATCCGGACTCGGAGACCTGGAACCCGAACGACGCGTTGGCGATGACGTTCAACCACGGCGCCGGTGTGGATTGCCCGGGACCGAGCACCGCGACGTACTCACGTCCGCCATCGGCGAAGCCACCGAGCCCATTGAAGAACTCCAGGTCCGGGCGCGCGACGGCCGCCTCGGCGACGGCTTCCCGGGGAAGGGCCCGCATCACGGGCGGCGCGACCCGCTCGGGACGCTCGAGGCGGATGACCTGGTCCGCGAGACTGCCCCGACGGCTCAGCAGGACGGCCCGGGCGGCCGTCTGGAGGAGGGTCCGTTCCTCGACGGAGAGCCGGTCGCCGCGCAGGATGTGCACCCCGCCATGGCCCGGATGGCCGTCGTGGGCGAGGCTTGACTGGCTCACCCGCACGAGGGTCTCGAGCGAATCGTGGAGATCCTGGGCGTAGCTGGCGCCATGCTCGTTGAGGATGACGAGATCAACGTCGAGGAGCTTCAGTCGCCAGTACTCGTGCGCGCGGAGCAGTTGCCGAACGATGTCCAGGTCCTCGGCCTCGTCGATCCGCACCATGACGATGGGCAGGTCGCCCGAAATCCCGTGGGCCCACAGGCCGGGTGCTCCCAGGGTGCTCCGAGCCAGCAGGCCCGCGGAGGGCCGCAGCGATGGATCCGAGTAGAGGATCCGGTTAGCGAGGCGCTGGAAGAGGTGGGCCTCGTCAGCCTCGATCCCCAGGTGATGGAGCTGGACCTGGGCCTGCGTCCAGGCCAGCGTCGCGGCGCGATCGAAGGTCGCCGCCTCTCGGTACTTGTCGGCCAGGTCCAGGACGTCCTCGCGTGACTCGGCAACGACGGTCGAGAAGATCGCATGGGCCGTCGCCCCGGGGGCCAGCCTCACCCGGCACCTGAGGCTGAAGATTGGATCCAGGACCGCGCCGACGGTGTTCGAGAGTGGACGTCCGTCGATGACCGAGATCGGTGAGCGGACCGCCCGGGTCCGGCCGAGGAAGCGCGCGCGATCCGTCTCGTACTGGATGACCCCGCCGCTCTCCTCCTCGACGGCGGCGACGTGGGCGGCCCAGATCGGCAGCTCGTCGGCGGATCTTGGACGCCGGGTCGCGAGGAGGGCGCCGATCTCGGGCACGAACTCCGTTTGCACGAACAAGTTCTGGAAGGCCGGATGAGCGACGTCGTCGGCCTGCGGCGCGAGCGCGATCTCCGCGTACGACGTCAACTCGATCTCGCGACTGTGTGAGCCGAGGTTGGTCAGCGACACTCGGCGAATTTCCGCGTCGTGTTCCGTCGACACGACGATCGTCATGCCGGTCACGATCGAGCCGTCACGGCGGGAGAACTCGGCGTGCTCCTCCGAGTACGTGACTTCGTAGCTGTCCGCCTCTGCGCCGCTGGGCTGATGCCCGGCCGACCAGACGGCGCCGCTGTGCATGTCGCGCAGGAACAGGTAGCTGCCCCACGAATCACGGGTCACGTCCTCGCGCCAACGGGTCACGGCCACGTCACGCCAGCGGCTGTAGCCGGATCCCGCGGCCGTCACCATGACCGCGTAGCGCCCATTCGATAGCAGGTGGGTCCGCGGAATGGCGTCGTGGGGAGAGGTGAATCGACGGACGACCGGCGGGACCAGATCGCGCACGTCGGCAGCGCTCTTCACTTCTTCGGCACGCGGCCGGGTGACGAGCACGTCGCGTGGCACCCGCTCCTGGAGCAACAGCTCCGTCGCCTCGACGATCGGGTCGGCATGGAAGCGCTCGACCATGGCGCCGCCGTTGAGGACGTTGCCGATGGCGACCAGGGCCATGCCCTGGTGATGGGCCATGTAGCTCTGCACGATGGCGACCGACCTCCCTTCGGGAAGCCGGCGGGCCGTGTAGTCGAGCGCCTCTCGAAAGCCGTACCGCCCGTTCGCCCCGGCGTTGCTCAACCGGGCGAAGTTCCGGACGGCGGCCGCGGGCTGGATCATCGCTCCGAGGGCCGTCGCGTACGGGGCCACGACGATGTCCTCGCTCAGGCCACGCTTCAGCCCGAGCCCCGGCACCCCGAAGCTCGAGTATTGGTAGGTCTGTTCGAGGTCACGCGCGTTGAACGCCGATTCGGAGATCCCCCAGGGCACGCCGAGCCCGGCCGCGTAGCTCATCTGACGGGCCACGACCAGCCGGTACGTGTGGTCGAGCAGGCTGCGAGTGGGAGCGCGCATGACGAGGGCCGGCATCAGGTACTCGAACATCGACCCGGACCACGAGATCAGGGCGGAGCCACGACCAACCGGTGTCAGCGCGCGGGCGAGCCGGAACCAGTGGTCCGGGGCGACATCCCCCTTGGCGATGGCGAGGAAGCTGGCCAGGCGCGCCTCTGACGCGAGGAGGTCGTAGTAGCTCGGATCCAGTGCGCCGTCGCGGACCCGGAACCCGATCGAGAAGAGCTTGCGGGTCGGGTCGAACAGGAACGTGAAGTCCATTTCCTGGAACAGCTGCTGGGCCCGGTCGGCGATTGCCTGGAGGCGTCGAACGAGCAGCGCGGCAATCGGCGATCCGTCGCCGGCGCCGGTGGCAGGCGGGTCGGACAGCTCGGCGATCGTCGGGAGCGCCGTCTCCTGCAGAGGGGAGTGCAGCAGCGCGAGGTCGCGGACGTGGCTGCTCACGGACAGCCGGACAGCGTCCGCCCAGGTCACCAGCTCACCGTCCGAACCGTCGCCACGCTCTGCGGTGAGGGCGGCGGCGACGTCCGCCAGCGTTCGGGCATGTGCGGCGAGCTCGCCCAGGCGAGTTGCCCACGTCTCGGGCGTCGCGGGATCCGCGGCGCCGGACCCGGCCGGAAGCGAGAGGGCCTCGTCGAGGTGCCGGCGCGTGAGCGTCTGGCTCCTCCGGTCGTCTCCGATTGACGTCGCAGCGTGGCGCGTCAACGTGAGCGCGTCATGGATCCCGGCCAGCGCGGCCGCGACCGGCAGCGGCTGGTCGATCATCTGGCGACAGGCGTTGGACAGGGCGATCAGGTGGCCGGCGAGATTGCCACTGTCCACCGACGACACGTAGCCTGGTTCGAGCCGCTGCAGGTCGCGCGTGTCGTACCAGTTGTACAGGTGTCCGTGGAACCGTTCGAGCCGACCGATGGTCGCGAGCGTCAGCTCGAGGCGCTCCACCATCTCGAGCGTCCCGATCCAGCCGAAGTCGCGTGCCGTCACGGTCGCGAGGAGATACATCCCGATGTTCGTCGGCGAGGTCCGGTGGGCAACAACGGGCGTCGGGTCATCCTGGAAGTTGTCGGGAGGCAGCCCGTTGTCCTCCGGACCCACGAAGGCCTCGAAGAACCGCCAGGTCCGGCGGGCGGTCTGGCGGAGCGCCGCGACATCGGCCGGAGAGAGCTGCTGTGCGGCGGATTCGGGGGGTGGCCGGCTGACCCATCGGGCGACGACGGGTGAGAGCAGCCACAGGGCGACGAACGGTGCGGCAATCCAGCCGGCACCCGGCTTCACGACGAGGACGACGACCGCGGTCACGGCCGCGATCGCCACGGCGCCCGCCATCTGACGGTAGAAGCCCCCGAGGGCAAGGTCGTGGTTGGCTTTGGCCTGGGCGGCCGTCGTCCACTCGAGGAGATTTCGACGGGTGACGAACAGACGGATGAGGGTTCGCAGGATGGCGTCCACCATCAGCCAGGCCTGGTGCGCGAGGAAGGTGAAGCTGAGGCCGACATGCGCCCCGGCCAGGGCAATGTCCGCACCCACGGCTCGAGCATGACTGCGCTTGGAGATTCCCCTCCGGCGCGGCAGCAGTCCCGTCAGGACGGGCACTGCCGCGGGGACGATGACCGCAGCCAGGACGAACGCCGTCCACGCAGCGGCCGATACCGACGGCAGCGTCCAGGCCGCGACGAGGGTGGCCAGCGAGAGGGGTGCGGACAGGGTCCGGCGCAGGTTGTCGACCATCTTCCAGCGGGCGATGCCGGGCATCGAGCTCGGGCTCCGCCGGCCCGTCTCGTCGTGGGCCCGACCGAGGGTCCAGGGCAGGAGCTGCCAGTCACCCCGTGCCCAGCGGTGCTGGCGGGCGGTGGAGACCAGGTAGTTGGACGGGAATTCGTCGAACAGCTCGATATCGGTCACCAGCCCGGCGCGGGCGAAGACGCCCTCGAACAGGTCATGGCTCAGGAGCGCGTTCTCCGGTACCCGGCCGGCCATCGCCGCGCTGAACGCCTCGAGGTCGTAGATCCCCTTGCCGGTGAAGCTCCCCTCGCCGAACAGGTCCTGGTACACGTCGGAGACGGCCGACGCGTACGGGTCGATGCCGGCCGCTCCGGAATAGATCTGCTGGAAGACCGATGCCTCGTGCTCGGTGGGCAGGGTCGAGGTGATTCGCGGCTGGAGCACGCCGTAGCCGTGGATCACCCGGCCGGCCGCTGGATCGAACGTCGGTTGGTTGAGCGGATGGGCAATCGTCCCCACGAGGCGCCCGACCGCGCCCCGGGGCAGCCGCGTATCGGCGTCCAGCGTGACGACGTAGCGAACGTCCGCCGGCGGGGTCGACGCGGGCCGCCCGGTAGTGAGGATGCTGGTCGTCGCCGAGCCGCGCAGCAGGGCGTTCAGCTCGTGGAGCTTGCCGCGCTTGCGCTCCCAGCCCATCCAGCAGCCCTCGACCTCGTTCCATCGCCGTATCCGGTGGAAGAGCAGGAACCGGGCGCCGCCTCCGGGGGCCTCGCCGTGGCGCTCGTTGAGCCGGTCGATGGCCGCCGCCGCCGCCGAGAGGAGCTCGTCGTCTCCGGGGACCTGCTCGGTCGGGGCGTCGAGCCAGTCCGACAGCAGGACGAACCGAAGATCGCCCTCGCGATTCGCCAGGTAATGGACCTCCAGCCCGCCGATCTGGGCCTCGACATCGTCTGCGCTCGTGAGGAGCGTCGGCACCACGACAAGCGTCCGCAGGTCGGACGGCACCCCGTCGTCCAGGTCGAGCCGCGGCAGCGGTCTCGGCCCCAGCACGTTGGTGACGGTCCGATTGACCAGCTCCATTGCGAGGTCGGAGGCCGGGCCGAGCGCGAGAATCGCGATGACGACGATGCCGACACCCGCGGCACCACCGCCCCCGGCCAGGAGGAGCGGTACCGCGAGGAGGAGCGCCGTGATCAGCGCGAACGTGCCGAGGTAGCCACTCGTCGCTGCCCGGACGTAGGCCCGCCGCAGCCGACCCGCGATCGGGACCCGTAGATGGAGGGTCCGCTCGAGCGCGACGCGACCGTCGGAGATCAGGTAGTAGCCCGGATCCCGGCGACGAGCCGCTACGGACGGTTCGAGGTCACCAGCGGCCGGCGCGGCCTCCGCCATCGCAGCCGCCTCACCCGCGACCTCGATCTCGGTCCGGTTAGAACCCCGC
This sequence comes from Candidatus Limnocylindrales bacterium, assembly GCA_046717305.1. Lineage (GTDB taxonomy): Bacteria > Chloroflexota > Limnocylindria > Limnocylindrales > CSP1-4 > UBA5189. Next base: position 1,396 of record JBKJVO010000291.1, on the reverse strand, counting down.
GCCAGGTCTTCGATGGCGTGCCGGTAACGATCTCGGGTTGCGAAGTCCATCGTCCCGAACGAGCTTCGCCCTCGAAGGACCTCATCGACCAGGCTGACGCTTTCAACGAACGTGGCCCAGTCGAACGACGAGATCAGGCGCATGCTCGTGATCGCGTTTCGGACCGTGACGTTCATCGTCGCCTGGCGCTGGTGCTCGAGGCGGACGACCTCCTCAGCCGTGGTCCCCTGAGCCGCGAGGAGCTCTTCCAGCCACTGGAGGGCGGGAGTGACCGCAGGGTCCTGATCGCGCAGCCGCTGGAAGAGCTGGACGCGGGCAGCCGTCGGGAGCGCCGCACGCGAGAGCCGACGCAGGGAGGCCCCCGCGGCCTCCGGGCTGTCCGTGCCAAGGCCGAGAAGGCCGTCCGCGAGTTCGTCCGCCATCTGCCGCGCCGCCCGGCTCCGCACGATCCGTTCGGCGAGGCGGCGCAGGTTCTCCACCAGAAGGATCCGAAGGCTGATCGCGATCGCCCAAAGCTCGCCGATCGTCAGCGGCTCCACCTCCTGGTAGGCGCGCACCATCCGCCGCAGGCTCTCCGGTTCGAAGCGGCTGTCCGTGTGCGCGATGTACGCCCAGGCGACACCCAGCACGCGCGGGTAGCCCTCGAGATGGCCCTCGGCGAGCTTGGGGAGCTCGCGGTAGTAGTTCGGCGGCAGGTCATCGCGAATCTCGCGGAGCTGCTCATCGACGATGTGGAAGTTGTCGACGAGCCACTCGGCGGCCGGCGTGATCGAACGTTCGTCCTTGATCGCCCGGGCGAGCAGGCGGTAGGACTCCAGCAGGACGCGGCCGTTCTCCGTGATGCGGGGCCGGATCGCGTGGCCCCAGCGGGGCGTGTCCGTGACACCCTGAGCGGCCGCAAGCGTCTGCGCGTGCTGCTCCAGCCGCTCCACGCTGAAGAGCTCCGCGAGGATCGGCTCCTCGAGCTCCGCCCGCGGGTGAGCCCGCCGACGGTCGCGTCCGGGCAGGCCCCGGAGGGGCTGGTTCGATCTCATCTTCCGCTTTCAGCGCCTGGCCGGTGGGTCAAGTATCGGGGCGGGGACGATCACGGGATCAGGGTCGCGGCCGACCTCGAGCAGGTCGTTCGCGACGGAGAAGCGGGGGGCTGACCTGCCACACACGGTAGCACTGCGCCAACTCGCGGAGCCTTTTCGGCGCGCTCCGCCAGATCGGTGATGACCCCGACGCGTCCGCCGACGAGGTCCGTCAGTGCGGCGCCTGGTCGTCCGCGGCCTGCTCGCCGTTCCAGCCCAGGTTCGTGAAGCGCGGGATGAACCGATAGCCCCGACCCGCGACCGTGGCGATGAAGCGCGGGTGCCGGTAGTCGTCCTGGAGCTTGATGCGCAGGCTCCGGATG
>JBKJVO010000290.1:0-3304 GCA_046717305.1 Candidatus Limnocylindrales bacterium | reverse complement strand
CGATGTTGCGCTCGGCGATCCGGTTCGTGGGATCGAGCGCGAGCGCGGACTGGTAGTGCTCGCGCGCGGCGCCCAGCTCGCCCTGCTCCCAGAGTGCCTTGGCGAGGCGGTTCTCCGCCTCCGCGTCGGCTCCCATCTCCAGGAGCCGGCGGTTCGTCTCGGCCGCATCGAGCCATCGGCCGTTGGCGGCGAGGGTGATCGCCTGCTCGGCGAGCTGCCGCTTCAGCCGGGTGGCGGCGATCGGACTGGCCGCGTTGTCCATGTCGGAGAAAGTCACGGAGGATGGATCCTTTCGAGAGTCAGGGGAGCAATGTTTCTAGCACCCGTGTCGGCGCCCGTCAAATGGTCGCTACGTCCGGAGGCGGACGGTCCACGCGACGACGACGATGCCGAGCACGAACAGGAGGATCGTCTCCCAGATCCGGCGAGGATCCCGCCGACGAGCCGGCTCGCTGCCGTGGACGGCGTCCCACAGGAAGAAGACGACGATGAGGAGCGCCGGGCCCAGGAGGCGCGGGATCTCCATCGCTCGCAGCGCCGCGGCGGCGATCGCGACGACGATCGCGCTCGTGAGCGCAAACCAGGCGACGTCCCGAACGTTCGATGACCGGAGTGCGGCGACCCGGTAGCCCAGGAGGAACGCCAGGAGGGCGTCTGCGCCGGAAAGCGTCGCGAGCTCGAGACCGGTGGGGGGCGGTGCCAGCACGGCCCCGGGTTCGGGCAGGCCGCCCGGAACGAGCGCGGCGATGCCCCCGAAGCCGAGGAACCCCACGACGAGCGCCTGGACGAGGATGGCCGTTCGGTCCGCGCCGGACGGGCCCGTAACGGCACCGAGGATTCGCACCTCCGTCGCCAGGACCCGGGCGATGAGCCACGCGGCGGTGATGAGCGCGGGCACCAGCAGGACGCCGACCGGCACCAGGCGGATGGAACCGAAGGCCGCAAAGGCAGCCACGGCGGTCATGATGATCGACTCGACCGGGACGCCCGCGGCTGCCGCCGGTGCCTCGCTCTCCGCGAGCACCTGGAGCGCACCGAGCGCCACCCCGACGAGGAGGCAGGCTCCAACCAGCCACGCGACCGGACCGTCCACGAGGCGCGAGACGAGGATTACCGCCGCTGCGGCGATGACGAGCTCTCGTGAGGCGCCGCGGGTGCCCATCGCCGGATGGTACGCGAGCGACGAAATCAGGCGTCGTTGCGCCGAACGTAGGCGAGGAGGTCCGCCCGCGACCGCGTGTTCAGGACGACCCGCGGCTCCACCCACGCCCGTCGGGCCTGCGAGACACCCCATTCGAGGTGCTCGAACTCGCGCGTCCGGTGAGCGTCGGAGTCGATCGCCAGGAGGCAGCCGACCTCGACGGCATGGCGGGCACGCTCGACCGCGAGGTCCAGGCGGTGGGGCGACCCGTTCATCTCGAGGACCGTCCCCGTCCGAGCGGCCTCGGTGTAGACCGAATCCCAGTCGAGATCGAGGTCGTCACGCGTCCCGATCATCCGGCCGGCGGGGTGCGCGATGACGTCCACGTGCGGGTTCCGGATCGCGCCGAGGACGCGAGCCGTCAGCTCCGCCCTGGACTGCCGACGTCCCACGTGGAGCGACGCGACGACGAGGTCGAACGTCGCGAGGAGCGCGTCGTCGTAGTCGAGGCGGCCGTCGGCCCGGATCTCGAGCTCGCAGCCGTGGAGAAGCCGAAACCCTTCCTCGGGGGTCTCCGCCGGCTGGGTTCCGTTGTCCTCGTCCTCGGCGTAGCCGCGGTTCAGGGCGGCGATGACGCCGCGCTGCAGTCCCACACGCTCCGGCGTCAGGCCGCGTGCGATCGCGAGGGAGACCGAGTGATCCGTCAGGACCTGGTAGGCGTGTCCGCTACGGCGCGCCGCCTCGGCCATGACCTCGATCGGCTGCGACCCGTCCGACCAGTCCGAGTGCGAATGGAGGTCCCCGCGAAGGTCCGTCACGGCGACCAGGTCCGGCAGACGCCCTGCGAGGGCGGCCTCGATCTCGCCCCGGTCCTCGCGGAGCTCGGGCTCGATGAACGGGAGGTCGAGGAACGCGTAGACCTCCGCCTCCGTCGCGAACGTTCGAAGCTCTGCGGCCTCGCCGGTGCGCGGCTCGCCGTCGTCGCCGATCCGGAGGAAGCCCTTCTCGGACAGGCTCCAGCCGCGCTCTCGCGCCCGGGCGCGAAGCCGGACGTTGTGCTCCTTCGAGCCGGTGAAGTGGACGAGATACGTGCCGGCCTCGCCCGGCGGCATCAGCATCAGGTCCACCTGCGGGCCGTGGTCTGCGAGAGTGATGGCGGCCTTGGCCGGCCCACGATTGATCACCGAGGCCGCGCGCGGCAGTGTCGCGAACCGCTCGACCACGGCCGCTGCGTCGTCCGCCTCCGCGAGGAGGTCCAGATCACCGATCGACTCGCGCCGGCGACGGTACGAACCGGCCGGCACGATCCGGCGCACCCCGGGCACGGACGCCAGCTCGACAACGAGCTCGTCCACGACGGCCCGGGCGTCATGAAGGAGCTGGCGGCGCTCGCGGGCCTCGAGGCCCCCGATCCCCTCGAGGATGAGCTGCTCCGTCCGGGCGGACAGGCCGCGAAGCCCGCGGAGCCGGCCGGATTCCGCGGCGACCCGAAGATCCTCCAGGGTGGCGATCCCGAGGGTCGTGTACAGCTGGCGGACGGTCTTCGGGCCGAGACCGGGCACGCGAAGGAGGTCGAGCAGGGTCGGCGGGAACTCGGCAAGGAGGCGCTCGTGGTATGCGAGCCGGCCGGTGGTGACGAGCTCCCCGAGCTTGTCGGCGATCGCCTTGCCGACGCCCGGGATCTCCGGCGGGCGCCCCTCGCGGTACGCCCGTGCGACCTCGACCGGTGACCGCCCGATGGCCTCGGCTGCGCGGTGGTATGCCACCGTCTTGAAGACGAGCTCGCCCTTGACCTCGAGGAGATCGCCGATCTCGTGGAAGACCGTGGCGAGCGCGCTGTTGGAGAGGAGCGCCGGCTCCTCGTAGGCGCGGAGGTCCGCCGGGAGATCGTCGTTTTCGGGCACGGACTGATGGTAGCCACGCGGGCTATGCGTGGTGCCACGCGACCGCGTCCCGCGATCGGGTCCCCGCCCCGGCTCCCGGCCCGGCATGGGTGGCCCGGCATGGGTGGCCCGGCATGACAGCCTCAGACACACGATCGGAACGAGCACGCTCGCCCCGTCGCGGAATTCGACGTCTTTCGGTCGGATGGGGCATCGGTGGGTGCTCGTTCGTCCGAAATGCGTGTCTCAGGCCGGCGGGGCCGCCCGGCGCCGGCGGTCC
>JBKJVO010000289.1:0-6299 GCA_046717305.1 Candidatus Limnocylindrales bacterium | reverse complement strand
TCCGACCACTTCAGGCCGTCGCGTAGCTTCCAGGTCACGGTCATGGCGTCGCCGCCGTCACCGGGGACCTTGACGCCGCCGTTCGTCGTGGTCGGGACCTCGGCCGCGAGATCCGGGATGGACTTGTAGTCGTGCGTCGCGACGGTGAGCGTCGCCCACGCCGCGGACGCGACGTTCGCCTCGGTCACCTGGCCGAGGTAGAACGGGTTGAACTGGTTCGCCTCCTGCCAGTCACCGATGACGATCGTGCCGCCGTCCGTGCCGACTTCGACGACCGAGGCGTACTCGCTGTTGGTCAGGTCGATCTCCTCGATCGGCTGCGGCGTGATGACCGGCGTCGCCGGCGGCGGGGTTGCGTCCGTTGTCGGCGATGAGGTCGCCGCACCCTGGCACGCCGCGATCACGATCATCGTGCTCGCAAGCAGGCCGAAGAATCTCTTCCGCATCAATGGTCCTCCATGTGGCTCTCGCCAGACTCCCACTCGTCAGACGACCGCTCCGGCGGCGTTCTCCGCTCGACACCAAGTGGTACGGCGTCAGGCGGGGGGTCTTGCGCGCACGGGTGAGCAGCGGCGTCTGCGCTCCGCGGTACTATGGGGACCGGGCCGGGGCGTGTCAACTCACGTCGCGGTCCAGGCCCGACGATTGGACCGGGCTCACCTCCTTGGCTCCGGGTCTGATCCCATCCGGAATGAGCCGCTGCGCCGGCGCCCCACCGAGGCCGATTGCGGCAGCATGAGAGACCGTTGCCTCCTGTGCCTGCCTGACGTAGCGCAGCTCGATCGACCAGCTGAACTGGTCATCGGTGGACGATCCGGACGGCTCGGTTGGTGACCACGAGCCGGGTGCCGTGCCGGACATGGTCGTCGGGCCGACGATGACCACCAGCAGCAACGTGCTCGTGATGAGGCCGGCCACATTCAACCGTGCACGCCAGGCCGTCTCGCGCGCCCGCCTTCGGGACGCCTCGAGGCGCGAGCGCAGGCGGAGCCACGCGTCGGGTGGTGCCTCCTGGCCGGCGGCCTCGTCCGCCCAGCGCTGAATCCTGATGAGCGTGAGTGCGGCCTCGGTCGTCCTCGACCGACACGCGCCGCAGTGTTCGAGGTGCCCGGCTGCGGCGGCGCCGGCCGTGCGGGCGATCTCCGCGATCGCCGCGGCGCCCCGCGCTCCCAACCCCGTCTCGACGGCTCGGAGGAGCACCGGCATATGCCGGCGGCATTCGCCACGATCCGTGCCGATCCGCAGGCGGCCGGTCACGACAGAGTCTCGTTCCGAGCCGTGACTGCCGCCGGATCTTGTCGTGCCGCGAGCGGCTGCTCCTCTGCCTCCAGGTGGGAGCGAAGGGCGTGCACCGCGTAATGGAGCCGGGACTTGACTGTCCCGAGGGCCACGCCGAGCGCTGTTGCCGTCTCCCGGAGGCTGAGCCCGTTGAGGTAGTAGAGGACCACGACGCTCCGCTGCTTGTCCGGCAGCAGGGAGATCCCGCGCCGGACGGAACGGCGCAGCTCGGCCTGCTCCGCCCATGCCTCCGGTTGCACGCCGCCATCGCGGAGCGATGCGACAACGCCCTCGTCGAGCGACTGCATCGGCAGACGCCGTCTCGCGTGGCGCGAGTAGCTCAGGTTCATCGCGACACGGTTGAGCCACGGCACCGGGGAGACGTCAAGACGGAGTGTCGCCCGATGCCAAAAGGCCCGCGCGAAGGTGTCGAGGAGGACCTCCTCGGCCGCGCCACGATCGCCGAGCAGGCCGAAACTCGTCCGGAACACGATCGACCGGTAGCGTTCGAAAAAGAGCTCGAAGGCATCCAGATCGTCCGCCTGAATGCGTCGAAGCAACTCCGCGTCCGAGGGCGGACTCGAAGGGGCGGCGGGGAGGCCTCGCTGGTCGTCCGTCGGTTCGATCCTCAGCTCAGGGCGTGTCCGAACCCCCACATGCTGATACGCGTCGTCGATCCAGGAGGTTCATCCTCAGCGCACTGTCAATCCGGGAGGGCGTCGCGATGCCGCCCACCGGCCGCCATCGGAAGGTCGGAATCCGGTCGGCCAAACCTCACCCCTCGGCGATGAGCTGCTCGTACGCGGCCGCGTCGAGGAGCTCGTCCACCTGACCGGCGTCCGAGAGACGGACCCGGATCATCCAACCGGCGCCGAATGGGTCGCTGTTCAGGAGCTCCGGAGACGCGTCGAGCGCCGCGTTTGCCTCCACGATTTCGCCGCCCACGGGTGCGAAGAGGTCGCTCACGGCCTTGACGGACTCGACGACGCCGAACGTCGCGTGCTGCGCGAGGATCCGGCCGACGGCGGGCAGGTCCACGAACACGACGTCGCCGAGCTGCTCCGCCGCGTAGGAGGTGATGCCCACCGTGGCCGTGTCACCTTCAACCCGGACCCACTCATGATCCTTCGTGTACCGGAGATCCGGGGGGACCATTTCTGGTGCTTCCTCCTGTGGGCACGGGCGCCGGCCGTGCGCTGGTGACGGGTCTGGATTGAGCGGCGGTCCCGGATCAGCTCGGGCGCCGGTAGAACGGCAGCGGCACGACCTCCGCGGACACGTTCTGGTCACGGATCTCCACGTCGAGGATCGTACCGGGTTCGCCGTGGCCGGGGGCGACGTATGCCATGGCGATCGCCCGACCCAGGGTCGGCGAGTGCGTCCCGCTCGTGACCACGCCGGTCCGCCGCCCGTCCCGCAGCACGGGGTACCCGTGGCGGGCAATCCCCCGACCAGTCACGGTGAGCCCGACGAGCCGCTTGGATACCCCGTCGTGCGAAACGCGGGCAAGGGCATCGCGACCCACGAAGTCGCCCGGCTTGTCGAGCTTGACGACGCGACCGAGGCCCGCGTCGTAGGGGTTCGTGGCGCGGTCGAGCTCGTTGCCGTAGAGCGGCATCCCCGCCTCCAGCCGGAGCGTGTCCGGGGCGCCGAGGCCGCACGGCGCGACGCCGACCGCCCGGCCCGCCGCCTCCAGGGCGGCCCACGCGTCCGGACCGCGGTCCCAGTCCACGAAGACCTCGAAGCCGTCCTCGCCCGTGTACCCGGTCCGGGCGACGAGCGCCGGGATCCCGGCGACGCGACCCTCCGCGATCGCGTAGTACCGGAGCGCGCCGAGGTCCACGTCCGTCAACGGCGCCAGGACCCCTGCCGAGGCCGGACCCTGGATCGCAACGAGCGACGTCGCGAGCGATCGGTCGTCGATGACTGCGCTCCAGCCGTTGAGCCGCGCCGCGAGCTCATCGGAAACGATCGCGGCGTTTCCGGCGTTCGCGACGACGAGAAACTGCTCGACCGTGAGCCGGTAGATGATCAGGTCGTCGATGATCCCGCCGTCCGGCGCGCAGAGCATGGAGTACTGCGCGCGCCCGAAGGCCAGCGTCCGCGGGTCCGTCACCACCGCGGCCGCGAGAGCATCGCCCGCCTCCCTGCCCTCGACGAAGAGCTCGCCCATGTGCGAGAGGTCGAACAGGCCGGCACGCTCGCGAACGGCACGATGCTCGTCGAGGATCCCCGCGTATTGCACCGGCATGAGCCAGCCGCCGAACTCGATGAGCCTGGCGCCGTGCGACCGATGGACGTCGATCAGCGCCGTGAGGTGGGGCGGCACCGTCTCCGGCTCCGTCATCCGCCGCCCTCGGGCTGCAGCGCCGGGGTAGCCCTGCCGGCCGCGGCTGCCGGATCGAGCCGGCCCAGATCGCCGGCGGCGGTCCGGACGAGCCCCTGCTCCGTTTCGAAGGTCAGCAGGTTCCCGGCGTCCTCGAAACGAACCCATCGGACCCGTTCGAATTCGTGGTCATGCCGGGCGAGATCACCGCCCACGGGCTGCATGAGGAAGTAGTGGACCGTCTTGTGGATCCGGGTGTCGCCCTGGATGAACGTGTACTCGATCGACGGAAGCGGTGCGACGACGCGGACGCGCAATCCGGTCTCCTCCTGCACCTCGCGGACGGCCGTCTCCTCGATGGTCTCGCCAGGGTTCGGGGTCCCCTTCGGCAGCGTCCAGGTTCCGCCATGCCGATCACCATCCCGGCGGCGCAGACCGGCGACGAGCGATGGGCGGTCTCCATCGAACCGGACGACGATCCCGCCGGCGGACGTGGCGGTGGCGGACCTCAGGCGCGCCACGGCGCCGCGGCGACGCTCATGCGCCCCAGCGGGACCGAACGCGACCAGGTCATCCGGACGACCGGGTGCGGGCGACCCGTGGCCGGTCGGCACGTCCGCGTCGGCGTGATCGTGCGGGAGCCACCGCGAAGGCGGGCGAGCGCGGACAGCTCCGGCCGGCGCAGGACGGTGGGCCGCCATCCGGTCGCACCAAAGGCGACCGTCGATCGCAGACCGAGGCGGCGCGCTCGCGTCCGGGACGAGGGTCGAGGGAACCGGGCCGCGGGGCGCGCTGCGTACTTCGCGGCGATGCTGTGCTCCACGCCCGTATGGTAGCGCGTCAGTCTCGCGGCGCAAGGGAACGGCGCATCGCGGCGGCAGCATCCGGTGCGAGCACGCCACGGCCTTCTGCAAGACGGATCTCCCGTTCCGCCGCCGCTGCGTAGAGCGGCAGCACGGCCGGTGCATGGACACGCAACGTCGCGAGATGGCGTTCGAGGGTCCCGACGTCCCCACGGGTCATCGGCCCGGTGAGGGCGCGGGCGACGCCCAGGGCGCGCGCGTTCTCGAGCGTCTGCTCGGCGAGGCGACCGTAGATCGCGAGGGAACCGGCCTCGTCCAGCCCGGCGACGCGGCCGAGCTCCGCGATCGCGTCGAGCAGGGCGACGAACCCCCCGGCCGCGAGGATCGCGGCGGCGTGGTACGCCGCCTTCGTCCCCGGCACCAGCCGCACCGCGTGGGCGCCCAGCGCGTCTGCCATCCGCGCCAGGAGATCCGCGAGCTGGTCATCGCCCTCGATCGCGATCGTGGCGCCGTTGAGCGCGGCGACCGCGAGCTCCGTTTCCGCGAACGCGACGAGCGGGTGGAACGCCCCCACCTGCGTCCCGGCCGCCATCGCCGGCTCCAGCACCTCGGCGCCGAGTGCGCCCGAGGTGTGGACCATCGCCTGGCCGCTGTAGAGGTGGAGTTGCCCGGCAAGCGCCGTGAGGGCATCGTCGGGCACGGCAAGGATGACGAGCTCGACCTCGTCGAGGAGGGCGGTCGCCTCGGCGAACCCGCGCGCACCCGGGACGAGCGAGCGGAACCGCTCCCGCCGGGCGGGGTCCCGCGACGCGACCGCGCCGACCGGCCACCCGGCGCGGGAGAGGGCGACCCCGAGCGCCGTCCCGACGGCCCCCGCCCCCACGATTCCGATCACCGGTGGCTCATCCGGGTCGGAGTGAACGTGCGGATGGGCATGATCGGAGGGGTGAACCTCGTCGTCGTGGCGGTGGTGCCCGCGCGGAACCGGGTCCAGGCTGATCCCCCGGTCGCGCAGCTCGCCAAGCGCGGCGTCCGCTTCCGGCGAGGTCGCCTCCGCACCGGATCCGGGCTGTCCGGCCGCCGGCTTCGCCCGCTCGTCCTTGGGATCCGGCCAGGCCCTCACGGGGCACCCTGGCGCAGGCGATCCGGTCGGGCGCGGTAGGCTTGCACGCAGCGAGTGTATCCAGCGCAGTGAGGGACCGACGACGTGCAGATCCGCGATCCCTTCGGTGCCCGCGGTCCGCTGGGCCCGGGCCTCCCCGACCGCTACCGCCTGAGCGCGATCGGCGATCGGATCGACCTGGATCGGGCGCCGGTCACCCTGAAGATCCTCCTCGAGAACGTGCTTCGCCACGCCGGCGGCGGGATCGTGGAGCCGGCGGATGTCGAACGCCTCGCATCGTGGCGTCCGGGCGCCGCCGGGGAGGCCGAGATCCCGTTCATGCCGTCACGCGTGATCCTCCAGGACTTCACGGGGGTGCCGGCGGTCGTGGACCTCGCCGCCATGCGCGACGCGATGGCGGAGCTGGGCGGGGACCCCGCGCGCGTGAATCCGCTGGTCCCGGCCGATCTCGTCATCGACCACTCGGTCCAGGTGGATGCCTTCGGGACGCCGGCCGCGTTCGCGTTCAACGTCAATCGGGAGTACGAACGGAACGGCGAGCGCTACCAGCTCCTCCGCTGGGCGCAGACCGCGTTCCGGGACCTGCGGGTCGTCCCGCCCGGGACCGGGATCGTCCATCAGGTCAACCTGGAGTTCCTCGCGACGGTCGTCGCGGACCGTGCCGACGCGCACGGCCGCGTCGCCTTCCCCGACACGCTCGTCGGGACGGACTCGCACACGACGATGATCAACGGCCTGGGTGTCCTGGGCTACGGCGTCGGCGGCATCG
>JBKJVO010000288.1:0-3748 GCA_046717305.1 Candidatus Limnocylindrales bacterium | reverse complement strand
CAGCCGCTCCACGAGCTCCGCCTGCGAGACGTTCGCGCGCCGACGGGCCTCGCGAATCGGGAACCAGGCGACGCGGTCGATCTCAGGGAAGGTCCGGAGACGGGTGCCGCCCGGCGGCCAGGGCATCTGGAACGTGTTCGATCTCGCCGTCGCCGGGTCCAGGTCGCCCTCCACGGCCCAGCAGTGGACGCGCTTGCCGCTCGCCTGGATCACCGAGCCGAGGTCGATGGCCAGCGCCCCCGGATCGCGCGCCGTCGCGGACAGGCTGTATCCGGTCTCCTCCTCGAACTCGCGGGCGGCGGTCGCGAGCAGCTCGTCGCCCTCGCCCGGCTCGCCCTTCGGGATCGTCCAGTGGCCCAGGTCCCGGCCGGCGAAGAAGGGGCCGCCCGGGTGTGCCAGCAGGACCTCCAGCGCCCCATCTCGGTGCCGGTACAGGAGGATGCCCGCGCTCAAGCGGTGGGTCATTCCGAGGGCCTCGTCGTCACCCCGTAACGGCGCCGTTGATGACGAATCCGGACTTCCGGGCCCTCCCGCGGGACGATGCTGATCGATCCGTCGTGTTCGAGGACCGCAAGCCTGACGTCCTGGATCGCCTCCAGCCCGTGCTGCCGGAGGGCCGCGGAGAGGTCGCCGTCGTCCAGGCCCTCCTTGTCGAGTGCACCTCCGATCCAGGCCCCGTCAACGGCAATCGTGGTCGGCGGCGATTCGAGGATTCGGCGCACGAACGTCGAGCGCTTTCGGGCCCACGCCACCGCGTGGTTCGTGACGAACAGCGTGGTGACGATGATCGCGGCGCCGGGGATCGACGCGTCGGGGCCGGTGATCGCCGGCTGGAGCGCGTTCGCCGCGAGCAGGACCACCGCCAGGTCGAAGATCGTGAACTGCCCGAGCTCCCGCTTGCCGGACAGGCGGAGCGCGGCGAGGAAGATCGCGTAGACCAGGAGGCTCCGCAGCACCATCTCGAGGGGCGCGACCCCGAGGTGCCAGAGCGAGCCGGTCAGATCGAACACGATGGCATCGTGCCACACGCAGCCGCCGGTGGCGACGAGCCGCGCGGTCCGGGCCGCGGTGTACCCTCCGCGCCATGTCGCCCGAGATTCGCCACGTCCGCGACGACGAACTGCTGCCCTGGCTCGAGTGCCTGACGACCGGCTTCCTGAATCGCCCGGACATCACGAAGCTCGCCGAGCAGATCGGCCCGTACTGGGACTTCGAACGGGTCTGGGGCGCGTTCGACGGGCGCGTCGTGGGCACGCTCCGGACGTGGGCGAGCGAGCTCACCGTTCCGGGTGGCGCCCAGGTGCCGGCGAGTGCCGTCGCGGCCGTCACGGTCCTGCCGACGCATCGCCGGCGCGGCATCCTCCGCGCAATGATCGCCGCCGAGCATGGGGCGGCGCGCGAGCGGGGCGAGGTGGTCGGCATGCTCTACTCGTCCGAGGCGACGATCTACGGGCGGTTCGGATACGGCCCCGGCGTCATCGGTTGCACGTGGACGCTGGATGCGCGCGGCACGGGATTTGTCGGAGGGCCGGCGTCGGGCATCTCGATCGTCCCGAGCGACGAGGCGTCCCGGGACTTGATCCGGGGCATGCATGATCGGCACCGGCTCCGGCAGGTCGGCGAGATCCGCCGACGCGAGTTCACGTTCGGGTTGGACCTTGGGCTCGTCGAATTCGCCTGGGAGACGCCCTGGAAGGGCTGGCTGGCCGTCCATCGCGACGATGCCGGCGAGGCGGACGGATTCGTCCGCTACACGGCCGAAGGGAAGTGGGAGCATCATCAGCCCCGGTCGGTCATCAACGTCCAGGACCTGGTCGCACTGAGTGACGAGGCGTACGATGCTCTCTGGCGATTTCTCGCCGACCTCGACCTCGTCGCGACCGTCCGAGCCGAGCGTCGCTCGCTCTCCGAGCGGCTTCCCTGGCTGCTCACGAACCGGCGGGCCGCCGAGCCATCCGAGGTGGGCGACGGGCTCTGGCTGAGCCTCCTCGACATTCCGGCGGCCCTCGCCGCGCGCACCTACGAGCGCCCCGGCGACCTCGTACTCGAGGTCGTGGAGGGAGAGCCGGGCACCGGACGGACGCGGGTCCGCCTGGAGGCAGGACCGGATGGTGCGTCGTGCGGGCCGACGAAGCGTGACCCCGACCTGACGCTCAATGCCGACGCACTCGGCGCAGCCTATCTTGGCGGGACGCCGCTTCGCCACGCGGTCCTGGCGCGCGGGTTCGAGGAGCACCGGGCCGGCGCGCTCGCCACTGCAGACGCGCTCTTCCGAACGCTCGACGCGCCGCGCTGCATGACCTTCTTCTGAGGGTGCCCTTGCGACGGGACTGCGACTCCCGATGACCTCGGCCTCGGGCCGCGACAGCGGCTCCTCGACCGAGCGCGAACGCCTCGTTCGAGCGGCCGCAGACCTGCCGTTGACGCTTTGGACGCTAATCCCGATAATCTGACTCGGGATTACGAATCGACGCCGGGGAGCGGGCGCCAGCCCACTCGATCGACGCCAGCGGAGATACCCGGGAGACCTGATGACCACCACTCGCGAGCTCGTCGCCGACCGACGCGACCAGTACGCCTTCCACGACGACATCGTCTACCTGAAGGAGACGAAGCGGGGCCTCACCCGCGACACCGTCGAGGAGATCAGCGGGTTCAAGAACGAGCCGGAGTGGATGCTCCAATCCCGCCTCCGCGCGTACGAACACTTCCTCAAGCGCCCGATGCCCGTCTGGACGGACGGCCTGGACCGGATCGACTTCGACAAGATCGTCTACTACCGGAAGCCGTCCGAGCGCGAGGAGAAGTCCTGGGACGACGTCCCGGAGCAGATCAAGGCGACATTCGAGCGGCTCGGGATCCCGGAGGCGGAGCGCAAGTTCCTTGCCGGCGTCGGCGCCCAGTACGACAGTGAGGTCGTCTACCACTCCGTCAAGGAGGAGCTGACCAAGCTCGGTGTCGTCTTCATGGGCACGGACCAGGCGCTGATCGAGTACCCGGACATCTTCCGGAAGCACTACGGCACGGTCGTCCCGCACGAGGACAACAAGTTCTCGGCCCTGAACGGCGCGGTCTGGTCCGGTGGCTCGTTCGTGTACGTCCCCAAGGGCGTCGAGGTGCCGCTCCCGTTGCAGGCCTACTTCCGGATTAATGGCGAGAACACCGGCCAGTTCGAGCGGACGCTCATCGTCGTTGAAGAAGGCGCCAAAGAGCATTACATCGAGGGCTGTACTGCCCCGATCTACGCGACCGATTCGCTCCATGTGGCGGTCGTCGAGGTCGTCGCCCTGCCGGGCTCCAAGGTCCGCTACACGACGATCCAGAACTGGTCGAACGACGTCTACAACCTGGTCACGAAGCGCGCCCACGCGCACGCTGGCGCCAAAGTCGAGTGGATCGACGCGAATACCGGTTCTCGCAAGACCGTGAAGTACCCGAGTATCTATCTCCGCGGCGAGGGTGCCAGCGCCGACATCATCTCGGTCGCGGTGGCCGGCCGGGGCCAGCACCAGGACACCGGCGCGAAGGCGATCCACCTTGCGCCGAACACGACGAGCCGGATCGTGTCCAAGTCCGTGTCGACGGACGGCGGCCGGGCCACCTATCGCGGCCAGCTCAAGGTCGCGCCGGGCGCGACCGGGGTCGTCGCCAGTGTCCGCTGTGACGCCCTGATGCTCGACGACATCAGCCGCAGCGACACCTATCCGTACATCGACATCCAGGAAGACGACACCTCCATGACCCACGA
>JBKJVO010000287.1:0-2530 GCA_046717305.1 Candidatus Limnocylindrales bacterium | reverse complement strand
CCGGCGAGCGGCTCATAGCCGGGCGTGCCGGCCAGCGGGTTGAGCCAGACAAGTCGATGGCAGTTGCGTCGGAGGCGGGCCGTCTCCACCTCCACGAGCCGCGGGTCGCCGCGGTCCCAGCCGTCCGAGACGACGATCACGACGCCGCTCGAGCGGAGCGTCCGGCGCGCCCACTTGTGGTTGAACTCCCGAAAAGACTCGCCGATCCGCGTCCCGCCCGCCCAGTCCGTGACCGCGTCGGCGACCTTGGCCAGCGCGCGGTCGCGGTTCTTGTCCTTCAGGAGCCGGGTCACTCGTGTCAGCCGCGTCCCGAACACGAACGACTCGGTCTTGACCGCCGATGACGCCGAGAGCGCCTGGATGAACCGAAGGAGGAGCCGGGAGTGGCGCTCCATGGAGCCGGAGATGTCGCACAGGACGACGAGCGGCCGCGGGCGCTTCACCGGGCGCCGCCAGACCCATGAGAGGACCTCCCCGCCGGTTCCCAGGTTGCGCCGGAACATCGCCCGCGGCGCGAGGCGCCGGCCGTGACGGTGGAGCTCGTACCGGCGCGTTCGCCGGAGCTCGAGCCGGGGCTCCAGGAGGTCCACGAGCCGCTCGGCATCGCGAAGCTCCTGCGCGGTCATCCGGTCGAAGTCGCGGTGGCGGATCGTCTGCGAGCGGCTGTACGCGTCGGGCGAGATCGTGACCACGTCCGGGGCGGCCTCGTCCTCGTCGGCGTCGCCGTCCGTCGGGATCGGCATGCCCTGCCGGTCCTCGGGGAGCTCGGACCGTTCGTCACCGGGCATCGCCGCATCCTGCGGGACGCCCTCGTCGGCGGGAACGGCCTCGGGTCGCTGCTCCGTGCCCGGCCCTTCGAGGTTCGGCTGGAGCGAGCGCCGCCGCCAGTAGTGATCGAAGACCCGGTCGTAGATCGGCCGGTCGTCGCGCCGCCGCGTGAAGACGGTCGCACCGGCGGCTCGGACCACCTCGCGGTCGCCGATGTCCACGATCCCGAGCGCACGGGCGAAGTCGATCTCAGAGGCGAGGTCCACCGCCAGGCCGGCCTTCCTGAGCGCCCGCCCGAACCCGACGACGCGGGCGAGGAGGCGGTGGCCGTCGATCGCCTCGCGCGGCCCGCTCGCGACGATGGCCGGATCGTTCGTCATCGCTGGCCTCAGCGGCCCGCTGCGGCCTCGGCGAGGTAGGCCTTCACGGTGTCGCCGCGGACCTGGCGGATGTCCTCCTCGTACTTGAGGACGACGCCGAGGGTCTCATCGACGAGCTCCGGCGTGAGCTCCGCGGCGCCGAGCGCCATGAGGGCAGCGGCCCAGTCGAGGGTCTCGGCGATCCCCGGGACCTTCGTGAGGTCCGCCTCGCGGAGGCGATGCACGAATCCGACGACCGCGCGGGCGAGGACCTCCGGCGCGGCCGGGACGCGGGCCTGGACGATCTCGAACTCCTTGGCAGCCGACGGGTAGTCGATCCAGTGGTAGAGGCAGCGACGCTTCAACGCGTCGTGCACCTCGCGCGTCCGGTTGGAGGTCAGGATCACGCGCGGCGGCCGCTCAGCCTTGATCGTGCCGATTTCCGGGACCGTCACCTGGAAGTCGGACAGGATCTCAAGCAGGTACGCCTCGAACTCCTCGTCCGCCCGGTCGATCTCGTCGATGAGGAGGACGGGGGGCTCGCCATCGCTGCCGGCTTCGAGGGCCTGGAGCAGCGGCCGCTTGATCAGGAATTCGGTCCCGAAGATGTCGTGCGCCGTCGCGTGGTCCGCCTGGCCGCGCGCCTCCAGGAGCCGGATCTCCAGCATCTGGCGCGGGTAGTTCCACTCGTAGACCGCCGTGTTGACGTCCAGGCCCTCGTAGCACTGGAGGCGGATGAGGCGGGTCCCCAGGCTGGCCGCGAGAACCTTCGCGAGCTCAGTCTTGCCGACCCCGGCCTCGCCCTCGAGGAGCAGCGGGCGTCCGAGCTGGAGGCCGAGAAAGACCGCTGTCGCGATCGACCGATCGGCGATGTAGCCGTGCTCGCGAAACGCCTCCTGGATCGCGTCGGTGGAGGTCAGGGCGTGCGTCATCGGCCGATGCTAGCAGGCCGGTCGCGAGGCGGGGCCGAGGCGCGCCCGGGCCCGACGCCTCCGCGGCCCGGCCCGGGCGCCGAACGCCCGGCTGGTCGACAGATTGGCCAAGCGACGAACGTGAGGCCGGATCAGGCCCCGTCCTTCGTCGAATGGCGCATGGGTCGACCCATCAGCGGCGGAGGCGCCGAAACGGGCCTCTCCGGGTGCGCTGCTTCGTCGGATGGTCGAAGGATGGACCAGGCGGCACGCTGCGCGTCGCCGTTGCGCGACGCCGTCCGAGGCGGGCACTAGCCGTCCGGGGCGTCAAGGTCGCGGGCGTAGGCGGGGAAGCGGAAGCGCTGGTCGCGGGTGAGGATGCCGCCGTGGCCCAGCCGGGCGACGGTTCGAATGGACGCGGGCTCTCCCGCAAGCAGCCGCGGCAGCAGCAGATCCACGGCTGTGGCCTTCGATTAGGCGCCGCACGAGGGC
>JBKJVO010000286.1:0-7368 GCA_046717305.1 Candidatus Limnocylindrales bacterium | reverse complement strand
TCGCCGAGATGTCCGGGAACACGTAGAACGCGGCGTGCGGCCGGAGGCAGCTGATCCCCGGGATCGCGTTGAGGCCGTCCACGATGAGATCCCGCCGGACCTGGAACTCGGCGACCATCGCCTCGACCTCGGTCTGCGGCCCCGTCAGCGCTTCGATCGCCGCGATCTGGCTGAAGGCGGACGTCCCCGACACCGAGTTGATGATCAGCCGGCCGAACGCGTACAGGAGCACCTCCGGCACGACGGCGTAGCCCAGGCGCCAGCCGGTCATCGCGTACGTCTTGCTGAAGCCGTCGAGGATGATCGTCCGCTCCAGCATCCCCGGGATCGAGGCGATGGAGACGTGCTCGCCCTCGTACACGATCCGGCCGTAGATCTCGTCGGCCAGCACCACGAGGTCGTGGCGGAGCGCCAGCTCGGCGATCCGGACGATGTCCTCGCGGGTGAACAGGCCGCCCGTCGGGTTCGCCGGCGAGTTCAGGACGAGCATCCGCGTCCGCCTGGTGATCAGCGACTCGAGCTCATCCAGGTCGGCGCGGAACTCCCGCTCCTGGCGGATCGGCAGCGGGACCGGCGTGCCCCCCGCGAAGCGCGCCATGGACTCGTAGATCGGATAGCCCGGGTCCGGGACGATGACCTCGTCGCCCGGCTCGATGAGCGCGAGCATCGCGTAGTACATAACCGGCTTGGCGCCCGGCGTGACCACGACGTGATCGGCGAGTACCGGGACGTGCTTCCGGGCCGACACGTCCGCCGCGATCGCCTCGCGCAGCGCGGGAAGCCCGAAGTACGGCGGGTAGTGGGTGTACCCCTCGTCCAGCCCGCGCTTCGCCGCCTCGCGGATGTTCGCGGGCGTGTCGAAATCGGGCTCGCCGATCTCCAGGTGGATGACCGATCGTCCCGTCGCCTCCAGCGCGCGGGCGCGCGCGGCGGCCTCGAAGGCGGTCTCGGTGCCCATGGTGTCGATGCGTGATGCGATTCGCATGCCCGGCATCATACGAGCCTAGAATCAGCCGGTGACGCGCTTCTACGACATCGATGCGGCGAACGAGGCCCGTCCGGCGGTGGAGCGGATCCTCCTGGCGCTGCGCGACCAGCGGGAGGAGCTGATCCGGCTGCGGGACGAGGTCCTCGTGGCCCAGGACGGCGGGAACCCAGGCGGCGGGACCACCACGGCCGACACCCGCACCCTCCGGCTCCGGATCCAGTTCCTCGTTGACCAGATGCAGGCCGGCGTGACCCGTCTGGTGGAACAGGACGTCACGCTGCGCGAGATCGACACCGGCCTCATCGACTTCCCGGCCCTCGCCAGCGGGCGCCAGATCTGGCTGTGCTGGCGTCTCGGTGAGGGAGACGTGGACTGGTGGCACGAGCACGACGAGGGCTTTGCCGGCCGGCGCCGCCTGGCCGACCTGACGTGAGCGACCCGGCATGAGCGACCGGCCCCGCACGATCCGTGAGAACGGCCGGGCGAAGGCCTGGCGGCCGCTCCCGGAGGTTGCACGCCGAGCCGCCCTCGCCGAGGCCCTTGCCGCGTACGGGCGCGGGGATTACTTCCTGGCCCACGAGCTCCTGGAGCCCGCCTGGATGGGAGCCGACGACCCGAGCGAGCGTGCCCTCCACTCGGGCATCATCAAGCTTGCGGCCGCATTCGTGCACGGGACACGAGGCAACGCCGAGGGCGTCCTGAAGAACCTCGCCGGCGCCGGGGATCGCCTCCGCGACGGCGCGCCTGCCGGGCCGGCCTTCGACATCGACGTTCCCGCCGTGCTCCAGCAGCTCGACGCCTGCCGTGCGGCCGTGCGACGCGGAGCGGAGCCGCTCCCGATCGAGATCCGCCGGATGGAGGTGAGCGTCCCGTGATCGATCCCAGTCGCGCTCCCGTGATCGACGTGCTGGAAGCGGGTCGGCGCCTGGCCGACACGCACGGCGCGCCCGGCACGCCCGACGACGGTCCGCCACCGCTCCTCGTGGACGTCCGCGAGCCGAACGAGTTCGCCGAGGTCCGGGCGGAGGGCGCGGTCCTCGTGCCGCTCTCGACGTTCATGCTCCGCTACCGCGAGCTGCCCCAGGATCGATCCCTGCTCATGATCTGCCGCTCCGGTGCGCGGTCGGCCCAGGCGACGGCCTACCTCCTCGCGAACGGCTGGACGGACGTGGTCAACGTCGCGGGCGGCACGCTTGCCTGGGAGCGGGCGGGACTTCCCGTCCGTCGAGGTGAGCCGGCCCCCGGCGAGGGCGCCCTGCCGGGCTGAAACCATCGCCCCTGACGAGCGGGGTGGGTTCGGGGCTACGCCTGGCGACCGCGGCGACGGGCGCGACGGCGGTCCACCCAGGCGCGCACCGTCTCCTTGTGGGCGAACGCCCACCCGATGGCCAGCAGGATGACGAAGTTCGCGGTGGCCACACCGGCCGCGTTGATGTAGCCGAGCTGCTGGCCGATCTCGCCCTCGATCAGGAGGGCGGGCACCACGACGCCCACCAGGCCGGCCTGGAAGAGCGGCTCCTGCGGCGCGAGGTTCGCCCGGACTGCGCCGGCCAGGACGCCGTCCTCGGTCGTCCCGCCGATGATCACGACGTTCGAACCGATCACGACCGCAGACGCACCCTCGAGGCCGGACGGCAGGTCCGTCTGGTCCAGATGCTTCCACCCGGACAGCGAGCCATCGCCGTTCGGGACGGTCCAGTAGAGCTCCTGTCGCAGGCCGGTGCCGTCGCTCCCGCCGACGACGTAGAGCGTGCCGTTCGCCGTGAAACCGGCCGCGGCCGTCCGGGCGCCCGGCAGGTTGTATGCGTCGCCGACCGCCCAGCGGAGGAGCTTGAGGGGCGCCGGCGTGGCGTTCGGAGCGGGTGTCTCCGGTGTCGGCGCGACGTCCAGGTTCCCGCGCTGCACGGCTCCGATCGGGCCCGTGGCGTCGGATCCGCCGTACACCCAGAGGAAGTCCCCCACCTGGGCGATCGTGGCATCGGCGACCGCGAGGGTGAGCACGGCCTGGTCCTCGAATGCCCTGGGCAGGCCCTTCGCGTCGAGCGTCGACTTCCAGACGGTGTTGACCGGCACCCCGTCCGGTCCACGGCCCCCGGCGACGACCAGGCCGTCCGAGACGGAGATCGCTGCCGAACCCGTTCGAGCGGCCGGCAGACTCAGGCCCTCGACGGGCGCCCAGGTCCCCAGCTGTGACGTCTCCAGATCCACGGGCAGGACCCAGACGGTGTCCGTTGGGTTTCCCTCGGCGTCCGAGCCTCCGAGCAGGTAGGCGGAGGTGCCGCTGACGACGAGCGACGCGCCGACCCGTGCCTCGGGGAGCGCCGGACCCTCCGTCCAGGCCCTGAATGTGCCGTCCTTCAGGTCGGCAACGTACGTCGTGCTCGTGGCCGCCGTGCCGTCAGACCCACCCACCACGAGCAGCCGCGTCCCGAGCTGGGCCACCGCAGCATGCGACCGCGCGGCAGGCAATGAGAGCTGGGTCGGTGACGCTTCCCACGGGATGACGGCCCCGACCGGGGCCGGGCAGGGCAGGGTCTTGTTCTCGGCCGGGCAGAAATTGACGGGCGACCAGGCCAGGAGGCCCACGTCGATCGTCCGGTTGACGGTGAAGTAGTAGGCGCGGTCCGGGATGTATGCGAGCAGGACGATGATCACGACGAACCAGAACGCCGCCTTCACCGACGCCCACGTCCAGCCGTCCGCCTCGAACAGGCCCATGACCGCGCGCCGGCGACGGATGGGCGAGCCTGACGGGAGTGCCTTCGTCATCGTCTCTTCCTACTTGACGGTGAGCGTGCCGGTCATCGCAGGGATCGGGTGGACCGAGCAGATGAAGACGTACGTGCCGGGCTCCAGGGCGGGGATGACGTAGGTGGTCTCGCCCGGGTCGATGAGCTTCGGGGTGTCCGCGAGGACTGTGCCGTCGTGGGTCCTGATGTCCACGTCGTGGCCGCCGACGCCGCTGTCCTTCTGGGTGAAATTGATCGCGAACGCCTTGTTGGCCGGCGCCTCGAGTTCCTTGACGTCGAAGGCGAGCCCCTCCGCCGTGACTTCGAGGGTCACGGCGTCCGGCGGCAGGCTTTCCGTGGGCGCCTGGGTCGCGCCGCCGCCGTCGCCGCTCCAGCAGGCCGGAACGGGAGTTGAGCCGGGATCCGGCTTGAAGGTCGGGTCCACCCAGCCGCGGAAGGTCTTCACCTTGCCGTCCGGGCCGATCACGGGCTCGTTCAACTCGGGGTTGCGGATGATGAACTCCTGGGTGGAGGGCGCCCGGATGAAGGCGATCAGCTCCTGGATCTGCCGGTAGTTGAGCGGCCCGCCGTTCGTGTCGGCCCAGACGGGCATCACGCTCCTCGAGTCGCCGCAGACGTAGCGGCCGCCGGCCGTCAGGACGTTCTTCAGGTATCGCGCGCTGAGGTGGTCGAACAGCTTCATCTGGTCGTTGAGCGGGGGCGCGATGTAGCCCTCGCCCGGACCCTTGCCGTTGGGGCCGTGGCACTGGGCGCAGTTCGCCTGGTACAGGTTGTAGCCGCGCTCGATGGCCGTGACCTGCTGCACCTCTGCCTGGGCATCCAGGCGCGGCGTCGTGAGCCCGAGCGGGGCGCCGACCTCGTAGAAGTAGTAGATCATCATGAACACGATCACGACGCATACGACGAGGAAGCCGACCCAGCGGGCGCTCGCCGACTGGCTGACGATCTTCGCGGCGCGCTCGGGGCTGAGCTCGCTCGGGTGCGCCGACTCGGGCGCGGAGAACCGGGCCGCCGGCGCCGCCTCGCTCGGCGGACGACGGGCCGGGAGGCGCTGCTCGGGCTCGCCGCCGGGCTGGTCCGTCATCGGGCTCCTCGGTGGATGGTCATGGGTCCGGCCGGGCTCAGATACAGCCCGTCGGGCTCTTGGGCGGGATGATCCCCGGCTGGCCGACGGCCACGGGGAGTGCGCCGAGGGTGATCTTCGAGGTGTTGAGATAGAGCGTCCCGTCCGCCTCGACGGTCACGCCGAAGCGGTCCATGCTCCGCGGCGCCGGGCCGTACTTGGTGCCCGCCGCCTTCGTCCCGAGCCGGTCGTAGCGAGAACCGTGGCACGGGCACTCCAGCCAGAAGTTTTTCAGGCACGCGTTCGGCTTGCAGCCGAGGTGGGGGCAGCGCTGATAGAGGGCCCGGACGTTGAGGTCCGTTCCGTCGCCCTTGTCGTCCTTGCCCGGCACGAACGCCTGGCGCGTGGGGTCGATCAGGACGATGAACGCTCGCGCGTCGGGGAAGTACGCCGGGAATCCCGACGCCACCGGGATGGACGAGTTCTTCACCTTGATCTCTTCCAGCGTCCCGATCTTCAGGCGCGCGTCGCCGAACCCACCCTCCAGGTTGGGCCAGAAGAGGGCGATGAAGCCGCCGACCATCTCGGTCAGCCAGAGGGCCATCCCTCCGCCGATCGAGACCCGGAGCAGGCGTCGGCGCGACATCCCCTGGACGGGCTGGTTGCGGAGGCTCTTGATCGCCTCCTTCGTCAGCGCCTGCGACCGGTCGACGGGCTCGACGTGGTAGTTGCTCATGGCAGATCGGCAGTCCTTCGCGCTCGACTCACAGGGCGAAGTGGAGCCCGTCCGTGCTGTTCTCGAAGAACGGCAGATACGGGATGACGAAGCTGTAGCCGGGGCCCCGGAAGAAGATCCCGATGAACGTGACCGTCAGGCCCAGGATGCAGAAGAGCGAGAACAGGACGACCGCGGTCTTCCGCTCGGACGGGCGGTGGACGTTGATGTTGCCGCGATCCACGTACGGCAGGAGCGCCGCACCGACCAGGACGAATGTGGGGGCCATGAAGCCGGCAACCGTCGGGTGGAAGTAGGCGAGCAGCTCCTGGAGGCCCAGAAAGTACCACGGCGCCTTCGCAACGGCAGGGGTCACGTTGCCGTTCGCGAGCTCCTCCAGGGGCGCATTGATGAACAATCCCATCAGGAGCAGGAAGATGCTCATCACGCCGGCCGCGAGAAACTCGATCGAGAGCAGGTGCGGCCAGGTCATGACCGTGTCGTCCGGCTCCTTCTGGACGCGGACGACGGCATCCTGCTTGACCAGCGCAAGGAGCCGGTACGGGCGCGCCGACATCGGCACCCGCTGCTTGTCGATCTCCGTCCGCCGGGTCGGATCGACCGGCAGCACGACGCGCGTCTCCTCGGGCTTCCTGGTGTCCGTCATAGCGGGCCGCTGATTCCGCCGTCTTTGCGAATTCGCCAGAAGTGGACGGCGAGGAAGACCGCCGCGACGAGGGGGAAGGCCATGACGTGGAGCACGTAGAACCGGAGCAGCGTGTTCTGGGCCACCTCGAGGCCACCGAGGAGGAGGACCTTGCCCGGCACGTTGAACAGCGGCGCGTAGGCGGCCATGTTCCCGCCGATCGTGATCGCCCAGTAGGCGATCTGGTCCCACGGGAGGAGGTAGCCCGTGAAGCTGAGCATGATCGTCAGGAACAGCAGGACCACGCCGACGACCCAGTTGAACTCGCGCGGCGGCTTGTAGGCGCCGTGGTAGAAGACCCGCATCATGTGCAGGAAGACAAAGAAGACCATCAGGTGAGCACCCCACCGATGGATGTTGCGGGTCATCAGGCCGAACGTCACCCGCGTCTGGATGTCCAGGATGTCCGTGTACGCCTGCGTCGCCGACGGGACGTAGAAGAACATGAGGTAGACGCCCGTCACGGTCAGGACGAGGAACAGGAAGAACGACAGGCCGCCCAGGCAGAACGTGTAGGCGAATTTCACGGCATGCTGGCGGACCCGCACCGGATGGAGGTGCAGGAAGACGTTGTTCATCACCGCGTAGGCGCGCGACCGCTCGTCGTTCGGGTACGCGTTCCGGAACAGCGACCGCCAGACCGGGCTGCGGCGGATGGTGTTGTCCACCCGCTCGAGGAAACTCACCTGGATCCTCCTGCGACGCCGGCGGTCCCGGCGAGCTGGGCGTCACGGTACGACTCCTTGTAGAGCCGGCCGTCGCTCGAGACTTCCTGAAGCTCGAACCGTTCCATCGTAATGGCGTCGAAGGGGCATCGCTTGACGCACAGCGCGCAGCGGATGCAGCGCTCCTCGTCGAGGATCATGGCGGCGCCGTTTTCCCAGCCATACGCCTCCTCGATCTCGGGGAGGAGTCCCTCGCTCTTCAGCTGGTTGATGTCCACCATATGGATCACGCCCTCCGGGCAGACGTCGGCGCAGGCGCCGCACAGCACGCACCGGAACGGGTCGAACCAGATGTTGTAGTTGCACATGAGGCAGCGGGTGGACTCCGCCACCGCGCCGGTTGCGTCATAGCCCAGCTCGACCGGTGTCGTGAAGTTGATCAATGGATCCGTGGACGGCATCCGCTCCGTGAGCGGGATCA
>JBKJVO010000285.1:0-4622 GCA_046717305.1 Candidatus Limnocylindrales bacterium | reverse complement strand
CGACCAGCCGGCGCTCCCAGCGCGACAGGGCATAGACGAGCTGTTCCAACTCCGCCCAGCGGTACGACTCGGCGAGGACCCCCGCTCCGACGGGCCGGGCGAGCGTGTCCACGGTGATCCAGTCGCCCGCCTCGCGTCCGGCTCGTCGGATGAGCTGCCAGGTGCGCTCGGTCTCGCGGACGAGCGTCCGCTCAAGGATGTGGAAGGCGAACCAACGGGCCTCCAGCTCCGGCTCGCGCAGGAGCCGATCGGCGACGAGGAGCAGCGTCGCGGGCGAGTCGCGACGAGTTGCCACCCGAAAGCCGCGCCCGACCGCCGCCAGCAGCCGGGTCCGCACGCCGTGGGTCGCGCCGATGCCGGGCGCGACGAACTGCTGGCCGGCGCGGCAGGCGGGATCCGCGAGCTCGCGAAACGCGGCCGAGAGGCCCGCTGCGAGCGCGGAAGCGTCCTGGACGAGCTCCCCGAGCTCGCGTCCCAGCGCGTCCGCACGGGCGAGCGCATCGGCACGCGCGAGCCCGTCGGCGACGAACGCCCGGGTGCTCGCGCTATCCGCCAGTCGGTCCGGTGCCACGGCGATCACGAGTCCACCGGTTCGGGTACATCGGCATGATCGGCGGCTGGGCGGTCATCCATCGGTCGAAGCCGGTAGCGCGCCTTGAGTTCAGAGAGCCGCTCGGGTGGCGCGGCGACGTAGGTGCCGAGGCTTGTGGCGAGGACTTGCCCGGACTCGACGTCGCTAATCCGGCCGGCGGTCCGATAGAGGCGGCGCGTGGCCTCCGTGATCTCGCCCTCGGCGCGGAGCGGCCGCCCGATCGGGACGGGCCGCCGGAAGTCCACGGTCATCCTGGCCGTCACGCCCCAGGTGTCACGACCGATGACTGCCCAGGCCATGACCTCGTCGAGGATCGTGCACAGGATACCGCCGTGGGCGACACCCTCCCACCCCTGGAACCGGGAGTCGAGGATGACCTCGGTCCGGCAGCCAGTCGAATCCGTGTGGAGGATCAGGCGCAGGCCGTGCTCATTCAACTCGCCGCAGGCAAAGCAGCGATGGGGCTCGAGCCGGAAGGGCTGACCGCCGATCTGGGTGGCCGGCCGGGCCTCAGATGTCAAGGTTGCGGACCTTTCGAGCCTCGCTCTTGATGAAGTCCTTGCGCGGCCCGACCTTCTCGCCCATGAGCATCGTGAAGATGGAGTCCGCCTCGACCGCGTCCTCGATCTCGGCCCGCAGGAGGACCCGAGTCTCCGGATTCATCGTCGTGTCCCAGAGCTGGTCCGCGTTCATCTCGCCGAGGCCCTTGAACCGCTGGACGGAGACGTTCTTGACGTTCATCTCCTTGACGATCCGGTCGCGGTCGCGCTCCGAACCCGCGTACTTCGTGACCTTGCCCGTCGAGACCCGGTAGAGCGGCGGCTGGGCGATGTACAGGTAGCCGGCCTCGATGATCTGCGGCATGAACCGGTAGAAGAGGGTCAGGAGAAGGGTCCGGATGTGGGCGCCGTCCACGTCCGCGTCGGTCATGATGATGACCCGGTGGTAGCGGAGCTTCGACAGATCGAAGCTGTCGCCGATCCCCTCGATCCCCGCCCCGAGCGCGATGATCAGCGGCCGTACGTTCTCGCTCGCGACGATCTTGTCAAGGCGCGCCTTCTCGACGTTCAGGACCTTGCCGCGAAGCGGAAGGATCGCCTGGAACCTCCGATCGCGGCCCTGCTTCGCCGAACCGCCCGCCGAGTCGCCCTCCACGATGAACAGCTCGCTCCTCGCGGGGTCGCGCTCCTGGCAGTCGGCGAGCTTGCCGGGCAGAGACAGACCGTCGAGCACACCCTTCCGGATGACGAGGTCGCGGGCCTTGCGGGCGGCCTCGCGAGCGCGGGCGGACGTGAGGCACTTCTCGATGATCCGCCGGCCGTCACCGGGGTTCTCCTCGAGGTATTGCGTCAGGCTGTCCGTGACCGCGGTCTGGACCTGGCCCTTCACCTCGGCGTTGCCGAGCTTTGCCTTCGTCTGGCCCTCGAACTGCGGGTCCGTGAGCTTGACGCTGATGACCGCCGTGAGGCCTTCGCGAACGTCGTCGCCAGACAGGTTCCCGTCGGCGCCCTTGAGGATGCCCGCCTTGCGCGCCCAGTCATTGAGCGAGCTCGTGAGAGCGGCTCGGAAGCCGGTCACGTGCGTGCCGCCATCGACCGTGTTGATGTTGTTTGCGAACGCCAGGACGTTCTCGGTGTACGTGTCGTTGTACTGCAGGGCGACCTCGACCGCGGTCGAGCCCTCCTTTCGCTCGACGTAGATAGGGCGGGCGTGGAGGGCTTCCTTGTTTCGGTTCAGATGGCGGACGAACGACTGCAGCCCGCCCTCGAAGTAGAAGGACCGTTCGCGATCGTTCCGTTCGTCGATCAGCGTGATCCAGACGCCCTTGGTCAGGTAGGCCGACTCCCGGAGGCGCTGCGTCACCGACTCGAACGAGTACTCCGTCGACTCGAACATCTCCGGATCGGCGTGGAAGATCGTTCGGGTCCCACGCCGGCTGCCCTGTGGGCCGACCTTCGTGACCGACGTCGTCGGCTTGCCGCGCTTGTACTCCTGCGCCCAGATATGACCGTCGCGGGCCGTTTCGACTCGAAGGAAGTCCGACAGGGCGTTCACGACGCTCACGCCGACGCCGTGCAGTCCCCCGGATACCTTGTAGCCGCCGCCCCCGAACTTGCCACCGGCGTGCAGCACCGTGTGGACGACCTCCAAAGCGTCCTTGCCGGTGGCGTGCTTGCCGACCGGCACGCCGCGCCCGTCGTCGATGACCTCGACCGTGCCGTCCGTGCCGATCGTCACCCGGATCGTCGTGGCGTGGCCGGCCATCGCCTCGTCGATTGAGTTGTCCACGACCTCCCAGACCAGGTGGTGCAGGCCTCGAATGTCCGTGGACCCGATATACATGCCGGGCCGGCGCCGGACGGCCTCCAGGCCCTCGAGGACCTGGATGCTCGAAGCGGTGTAATCGGACGCGGGAGCCGCCTTCCGGCGACCCGCTGTTCGGCCCGCCGGGCTGCCTGATTCGCCTGCCCGTTTGGCGTCCGTCACGCGTGTCCTCCGATCAGTCGCTCGTACAGGCGTCCGAGCTCCTCGTCGCTGTAGTACTCGATCACGATCCGACCGCCCCGCCGCGAGCGGGCAAGCCGGACTTTGGTGCCCAGGGCGCGCCGTAGATCCTCCTCGACGCGCTCCAGGTCCGGGTCGGGTGTCCGGGGTGCCGCGTGCGCCGAGTCCGGTCGGGGCTCGCGGAGGCGCCGCACGAGCTCCTCGCTCTGGCGGACCGACAGGTCGCCCTCGACCACCGTCCCGAGAACCCGACCCTGCATCTCCGGGGGCAACCCTCCGATCGCGCGGCCGTGGCCCTCGGTAATGGTGCCGGCGGCGACGGCCGCCTGAACCGCGGGGTGGAGCTCGAGCAGCCGAAGCGTGTTCGCGACCGATGATCGCGCCCGTCCGACCCGCTCGGCGAGGCGCTCCTGCGTGAAGCCGAACTCGCCGATGAGCTGCTGGTAGGCCCTCGCGGACTCGAGGGGGTCAAGGTCCTCACGCTGGAGGTTCTCCACGAGTGCGAGCTCCAGCTGCTCGCGGTCGGCCAGCTGGCGGACGACGGCAGGGATGCGCTCCAACCCGGCGAGACGCGCGGCGCGCACCCGTCGCTCTCCCGCGACGAGCTGGTACCCATCGATCGTCTCCGTCACGAGCACGGGCTGGATCACGCCGTGCTCGCGAATGCTCGCCGCCAGGGTGGCAAGCGCGTCCGGGTCCATCCTCACGCGCGGCTGCCGAGGGTTCTCCCTGATCCGGTCGAGCGCGATCTCGATCGAGCCACCGGTGTGCGAGGCGCGCTGCGGGATCAGCGCCGCGAGGCCGCGACCCAGGGCCTGAGGGCGATCCGTGCGTCCGCCCATCACGCCACCAGGACGCCGGGCGCGGAGGGCGCAACAGCATCGTGGTTCGCGAGATGGCGGAACTCGTCGGCGAGCGCTCGGTAGGCGGTGGCCCCGGGCGACGTTGGGGCGTAGACGTGGATCGGCTGGCCGTGGCTGGGTGCCTCCGACAGGCGGACGCTGCGCGGGATCACCGTCGCGAACACTCGGTCCGTGAGGTGCGCGCGGACCTCCGCGGCGACCTGGGCCGACAGGTTCGTCCGCCCGTCGAACATCGTCATGACCGCGCCGTCGATCGCCAGATCCGGGTTCAGGTGGTCGCGGACGAGGTTGATCGTCGCCAGGAGCTGCGAAAGGCCTTCGAGCGCGTAGTACTCGCACTGGATCGGGATCAGCGTGCCGTGGGCTGCCGTCAACGCATTCACGGTCAGCAATCCGAGCGAGGGCGGGCAGTCAATGAACACGTAGTCGTACCGCTCGACGATCGGCGCGAGGAGCCGGCCGAGACGGCGTTCTCGCTGCTCGAGGGGTGCCAGCTCCACTTCCGCCCCGGCCAGCGCGATGGACGACGGGACCAGGTCGAGGCCGGGTACGGCGGTGGGCTGGATCAGGGTCTCCAGCGCCTGCGAATCGACGATCGCGTCGTACACCGAGGCAACCATCGAACGATCGATTCCGAGGCCGCTCGTGGCGTTGCCCTGGGG
>JBKJVO010000284.1:0-3106 GCA_046717305.1 Candidatus Limnocylindrales bacterium | reverse complement strand
GCTCGAACAGGCGCCGAAAGAAG
This sequence comes from Candidatus Limnocylindrales bacterium, assembly GCA_046717305.1. Classification (GTDB taxonomy): domain Bacteria; phylum Chloroflexota; class Limnocylindria; order Limnocylindrales; family CSP1-4; genus UBA5189. The sequence continues at coordinate 3,083 of JBKJVO010000284.1, read as the reverse complement.
GCACGGCTCTGGGCGCCGCCGGCCGTCGGCGGGAACAGGCCGTCCGCGCCCCATCGGCGCTGGTGAAGGTCGATGAACGCCTCGAGGTCCGCGAGCGGGTCCGTGGATTCCGTGAGGGCGACCTCGCCGGCCGCCTCGGCGCGCCGAACCTTGCGCCGGATCTCGTGCCGTTCCTTCTTCCCCAGCATGCCTAGGAAGTCGTCGATCGTGGCACCGGCCGGGAGCGTCGCGACGGGGCAGACGTCCTCGCGCTCCAGGTTGAGGGTCCAGCCCTCGGCCAGCTCGCGGCGTCGGAAGGCGGCGGCGAGGGCGTCCGCAGCGGGATCGTCGCAGCGCAGGCGTCGGAGGTCCACGGCGTCCCAGGCCTGCTCCGTGCCGCTGGATCGTGTAGCCGTGGCAAGGTGCGCCACGAGCGCCTCGGAGACCGCCGGCAGGTCTTGCGGCGCGGCCAGCACCGTCGCGTAGTCGGCGTGGTACGAGGCCCCGAAGAAGATCGCCTTCGCGGTTGGCGAAACGGGCGTCAGCGGGGCGCCCTGTTCGTGGCGGAGCGTCGTGTGGCGCTCGGCATCTTCCGGCTCCACCTCGTGGCGGTGCATGAGCGGGATGATCGCGACGGGGTCTGCCCCGGCCGGAGCCCCGGCCGGCGCGTCCGCGGGGACGGCGAGGAGCGTCTGCTCATGGGCGTTGTCGCCGTACGCGTCCCACCACGCCCGCTGGAAGGCCCACGCGGAGAACGGGGTCGCGGACGGGGTCGCCGCCGCGAGGCGGTCCCAGGTCTCGCGCGGGATCAAGCTCAGCTCGGCTGGCTGGATGCGGAGTCCAGGCGCAGCAGCCGAGCGAACGGCAACAGCGGCCGACGAAACGGCGGCGGACTCAGGGTACGGAGCGCGAAGTTCGCCGATCGGGGCCTCCGGACAGGCAGGCTCCGCTTCAAGAGACAGGACGGTCACGGGGCGAGGATAGCACCGGCTCCCGGAGTTGCTTGCGGAGGCAACGGTTTCGGGCGCCCCTCGAGCACGATCGCCACCAAGGTCACCCAGTAGCAGGCCGCGTACGTGATTGGCGGGATGAGGCCCACGAGGGGGACCGACGTCGCGAGCGGGATGAGCACGGCCCACCGGCGCCCGCGCGAGACGAGCCACGCAACGGGCAGCAGGAGCATCAGCGCGTAGTGGTCCCACAGGATCGGCGAGATCAGTTGGGATGCGACGACGACGGCCAGGTACGAGGCCACCGGGGTGCAGCGCAGCGTCGCCCACAGCACGACCGCCGCGACGAGGACCCAGTTTGCGATCTGGACCGCCCACGCGACCGTCTGGCCGAGGCCCGCCTCGAATGCCATGCGACCCGGCGTGAAGTTGTGCGGCGTGTCAATCGGCTTGCTCACACGGGCGAGGAGGGTGGCCTGGTCAACCCATGACCCGGGGCCGGCGACGATCGTCGCGAGGATCGCGAGGACGGCGAGCACCGCGAGTCCCAGCGCGACGGCCCGGCGTCGGCCGGTGAGGAGCGCCCAGCCGAACAGGAGGGCGGGCTGGATCTTGATCGCCGTCCCCAGCGCGATCGATGCGCCGAGGCGCCACGGGCGATCCATCCAGCGCCAGCCGATCGCGAAGGTCAGCAGGATGATCGGGCCCACCTGGCCCAGCTTGATCGCGTAGACAAGCGGCCAGGACAGGCCGCCCAGGAGGAGGATCCCCCACCGGATGGTCCGGCTCACCGGCAGGATCGCGACCGCGACGGCGTAGGTCGCCACGAGGAGCGCGGTGAAGATCCACGCGGCGAGCGCCGGGTCCAGGACGGACAGCGGGGCGGCCAGCAGTACGAACGGTGGCGGGTAGTAGAAGAGCCCGAAGGCGCCCGTGTAATCGAACGACTGGTCGTACAGGACCCCGCCATCGAAGAACCTCCGAACGGCGAGGTCGTACGACAGGAAGTCGAAGCCGAGGGTGCCGGCCCCCGCGGACGAGATCGCCGCCACACCCACGACCGCGAGCAGCGTCGCGATGGCGGCGACAGGCAACACCGCGGCGGCGACTTGCAACACCGCGGCTGCGAGCCGGTCGCGGTCCACGGTCATCACAGCCTCGGTTCCGTGCTCAGCCCCGGACTCGCCGGTGGAGCAGCGGGATCCTGAACAGGTCCCACGCCACGCGAAGGGCGAGTCCGGGTCCCGGCCGCATCCGGGACCCGCGCCGGTCCGCCCAGGTGATCGGCACGACGGCGACTCGGCAGCCGAGGCGTCTGGCGAGGTGGATGAGCTCGACATCGAAGGCGATCGAGGTGATCACCTGCCGGGAGAAGATCTCCCGCGCGGCCTGGCGGCGGAAGCCCTTGAAACCGCATTGCGTGTCCTGGACGGGGCCCGCGACCCAGATTGAGGCGAGCCCGTGGAACATCCGGCCGAGAAGCCGACGGTACGCCGGCTGGGACGCGCGCATGTCCGAGCCGTCCGGCTGGATCCGGCTGCCGAGCGCGACATCGGCGTCGGCGAGGGCTGCGAGCAGCTTCGGGAGCTGGTCCGGCGGGGTCGCCATGTCCGCGTCGGTGAACACGATCGCGTCGCCGTCGGCGGCGAGCATTCCCGCCCGGACGGCCGCGCCCTTGCCCCCGTGCCGGACGCGGAGGAGCTCCAGGCGGACCGGCGCGTCCGCCGCGACGGCAGCTTCCGGCCGATCCAGGACGAGATGGGCGGTCCGATCCGTGCTCCCGTCGTCCACGACGAGGACCCGGATGCGGGGCGGCAGGGCCGCGTCGGCAGGCGGCGCGCCGAGGTACGCGAACAGTTCGTCCAGCGCCGGCCCGATCCGATCCGCTTCGTTGTACGCGGGGAGGACCAGGGTCAGGCGCTCGAACGCGGCGGGCCGGGCGGTCGAGGGCGACTCCATTCCGCGGCAGTCTATCCGTGCCCGGACCTCGCGCGACCACCCGATCGTCCCGGTCGTCTGGTGGACCGCCGACCGCCGCCGGCCAGCGGCCGATCGGCCGGGCTGTCCAGGGCCCGCTGTGTCCCCTCGCGCACAACCCGGACGCGCCCACGCCGCTTCGGGTCCCCGGACGCCCCAGACACGTCGATCTTGTGC
>JBKJVO010000283.1:0-3205 GCA_046717305.1 Candidatus Limnocylindrales bacterium | reverse complement strand
GCGCTACGACGCGGTGATCATCGGCGGCGGCCACAACGGGCTCGTCTCCGCCGCCTACCTCGCCCGCGCGGGCCGCCGGACGCTGGTCTTGGAGCGTCGCCACGTCCTGGGCGGGGCCGCGGTCACCGAGGAGATCGTCCCGGGCTTCCGGTTCTCGGTCTTCAGCTACGTCGTGTCGCTCCTCCGGCCGGAAATCATCCGCGAGCTGAACCTGCCCGCCCACGGCCTGGACATCCTGCCGCTCGATGGCACGTTCACGCCGCTCCACCCGGGCGATGGTCCGAAGGCGGGCGGCGGCGACTACCTGTGGCGCGTCAACGACCACGGCCGGACCGTCCGCGAGCTCCGCCGCTGGTCGAAGAACGACGCCGAGGCGTACGGGGAATACGGGCAGCTCATGGTGGACATGGCCCGGTTCATCAAGCCGATCCTCGGGATCGTGCCACCGGACCCGGCGTCCAACGACCCTCGGCCGCTCATGCCGTTGGCCGGCCTGGCCCGGAGCTTCCAGAAGCTCACCGAGCGCCAGCAGGCGGTCTTCGTCCAGCTGATGACGATGTCCGCATCCGACTTCCTCAACCAGTGGTTCGAGACGGACCCGCTCAAGGCCACGATGGCCGCGTCCGGGATCATCGGCACGTACCAGGGCGTCAAGAGCCCCGGCACCGCGTACGTCCTCCTCCACCACTACATGGGCGAGATCGACGGGGCGTTCCGTGCCTGGGGAATCCCCAAGGGCGGGACCGGCGGGATTTCCAATGCGATCGGCAGTGCCGCGCGGTCGCTTGGCGCGGAGATCCGGCTGGAGGCTCCGGTCGCGCGAATCATGGTCCGCGACGGCAAGGCGACCGGCGTCGCCCTCGAGACCGGCGAGGAGATCCTCGCCGACGCCGTGCTCTCGTCGGTGGACAGTCGGCGGACGTTCATCGATCTCCTGGAGCCCGGCACCCTCGACGCCGACTTCGAGGCCGAGGTCATGCGGTTCAAGTTCCGCGGATCGTCCGGCAAGGTGAACATGGCGCTCGATGGCCTGCCCAGCTTCAGCGCGCTCCCAGGCCCGGGTGAGCATCTCCGTGGCGCGATCTCGATCAGCCCGTCCATCGACGACATGGAGTGCGCCTACGACGACGCGAAGTACGGGCGCTGGAGCCGGAAGCCCTACATCGACATCATCATCCCGACCCTGGTGGATCCGGGGCTGGCCCCGCCCGGCAAGCACGTCATGAGCTGCTTCGTCCAGTACGCGCCGTATCACCTGGACCCATCGCTCGGGACGTGGGACGACAACCGCGAGGCCTTCGGCGATGCCGTCGTGGACCGGATCTCCGAGTTCGCGCCCGATCTCAAGTCGAAGATCCTCCATCGGAACGTCCAGACCCCGCTCGACATTGAGCGGACGACGGGCCTCACGGAGGGCAACATCTTCCAGGGCGAATTGAGCCTCGAGCAGCTGTTCTTCAGCCGCCCGGTCCCCGGCTGGGCTCGTTTCCGGACCCCCGTCCGCGACCTCTGGTTGTGCGGCTCCACGACGCATCCGGGCGGCGGGATCATGGGCGCGAACGGGCGGATCGCCGCGATGGAGCTGCTCCGGTCGCGCGGACGGCGGGTGGCCTGATGGCGGGGTCGTCGAAATCGGGCGGCGCCTGGGACGCCGTGGTCATCGGCGGCGGGCACAACGCGCTGATCACCGCGGCGTATCTCGCGAAGGGCGGCCTGCGGACGCTGGTCCTGGAGCGACGCGAGCGGGTCGGCGGTGCCGCCGATACCTCGGATCTCGGTCCTGGCCTCAAGGTGCCGACGCTCGCCCACACGGTGGGGCGTCTCCGCCCGTCCGTCCATCGAGATCTCGATCTCAGGCGCCACGGTCTTGCGCTCCTGGCGCCGGAGGTGCGTGTCTTCGCACCGAACCCGGACGGTCGCTCGGTCGTCCTGTGGGACACCGTCGCGCGTACTGCCGATGGCCTCCGGGCGTTCTCCACGCGCGACGCCGACGCCTATCCGGCCTTCGATCGGCTGGTTCGATCCCTCGGGCGTTTCCTCGACGAGCTCGGCCGCTCGACCCCACCGGACGTGAAGGCGCCTGGCGTCGGCGACGCGCTCACCGGCCTGAGGCTCGGTCGGGCGTTCCGCGGCCTCGGGAAGAGCGACTCCCGGACGATCCTCCGCGTCCTCCCGATGGCGGTCGCGGACTTCGTCGCGGAGGCGTTCGAGACCGACGCCGTCCGTGCCGCGATCGCCTGGCGCGGCGTCCGGTACTGCGCGGTGGGCCCGTGGTCCGCGGGCACCGCCGCGGTCCTGCTGATGGACGGGGCCGGCAACGACGGCGGTGCGGCGGGCGACACCGTTTACGCTCGGGGCGGCCCCGGGGCGCTGTCGGCGGCGCTGGCGTCCGCGGCCCGGGCGGCCGGTGCCGAGATCCGGACCGGCGCCGAGGTCACGGCGATCACCTCGAAGGACGGACGCGCGACGGGCGTCGTGCTGGCGTCCGGCGAGGAGATCACGACGCGAGCGGTCGTGTCCGGCCTGGATCCGAAGCGGACGCTCGTGGGACTCGTCGATCCCGTGGCCCTCGGGCCGAGCCTCGGCTGGCGCGCCGGCAACATCCGGACGCCCGGCGTCGTGGCGAAGGTCAACCTCGCGCTCAAGAAGCTGCCGGTCTTCCCGGCCGCCGGCCAAGATTCCGATCGGCTGCTCCGCGGGCGGATCGTCGTCGCGCCCGGCATCGACGCGATGGAGCGCGCCTTCGACGCCTCGAAGTACGGCCGCCATAGCGAGACCCCCATCCTCGAGGCGACGATCCCGTCGCTCGTGGACCCGTCGCTCGTCGAGGGCGCGAAGTCCGGCGCGCAGGTCATGAGCGTCATCGCCCAGTACGCCCCGTACACGCTCCGGGAAGGCGACTGGGGGACGCAGGCAGAGGCCTTCGGCGACGCCGTCATCGCCGCGCTGGAGAGCGTCGCGCCAGGGATCGGCAAGCTCGTGACCCACCGCCAGGTCCTGACGCCGGTGGACCTGGAGCGCGACTACGGGCTTACCGGCGGGCATCCGCTCCACGCCGAGCCAGGCCTGGACCAGTTCTACCTGTGGCGGCCGCTCCTGGGCCATGCCCGATACCGGATCGGTAGGCTCGAGGGCCTCTACCTGTGCGGCTCCGGCGCCCACCCCGGCGGCGGCATCACCGGCGGCCCCGGCCAGAACGCCGCCC
>JBKJVO010000282.1:0-8899 GCA_046717305.1 Candidatus Limnocylindrales bacterium | reverse complement strand
GGCCGGGCAGAGGATCCCCCCGGATTAGCAAGGCTCCGCGCCAAGGCCTGCATGATCTGTCCAGCGGGTCGTCGTGCGCGACCGGCAGCTGGAAACGATCGAGTGGACGCCCGCGGCGAGGCCCTTCTTCGAAAGACAGCGGGAGTGCCCCCAAGGGGATTCGAACCCCTGATCTCCACCTTGAAAGGGTGGCGTCCTGGGCCTCTAGACGATGGGGGCCGGGAGCCGGCCGAGTGTACCAGAGGGTCCCTCGCGCTCCCCTGCGCTCCACCGCAGAGACCTTCAGCGGAGGCGCGGGTGGGCTCAGGCGCCCCACACGAGGGCAAGCACAAGTGCCCCGGCGAAGCAGCCAATGGCGGTCATCCCGGCGATCCCACCGAGGACGGCGAAGACCAGCGTCCGGCCCTGCAGGCCGTCCTCCCACGCCCGCCACATCCGGATGGCACCGCCGACGGAGAGCGCCGTGAAGACGAGCCCGAGGACGGCGGTCCCGGAGACCACCATCGGGATCTGGGCCGAATCTTCCACTCGCAGGACCGCAAACGCGATGTACGCAATCGCGCCCACGAAGGCGACCGTGAGGACCGCCCGGATTGGCGTGATCCGGATCGGCCCCAGGTGCGGGCCGGCGCGACCGCGGGAGCCGTCTGCGCGACGCGGCGCGACGCCCGAGCGACTGTCGGTGCGAGGAGGTTGGGATATCACCCCGGCAGCGTACCAGTCCCGCCTTCGCGAGCCAGAAATCGGCGATTGGCCGATATCGCCGGTCAGGTCGCCCCTTCGCGGGAGCGGTGGTAGATCGCCACGTTGTAGGACAGGCGCGGTCGTTTGAGCGTGGCTGCCACGGCCTCGCCCTCCGCACCGAATGCCTCGGCGAGGAACGCGGCCGTTGCCGCTTCCGACTCGAAGGTCCAGAAACAGTGGAGGACGCGGACGCGGAAGCCGCCCGTCAGGAACGGCCCCGAGCGATGGCTCCAGGCACCGTATTCCGGCCGGTCGCCGAACAGCCGGGAGACATCATCGCGCCCGTAGTCATGGACCACGAGGAGCCGCCCCGCGGGACGCAGGATCCGATCCGCCTCGGCGACCTCCGCGGCCTCGACGCCACGGAACGCGGACCACATGCCGATCACGACGTCCACCGACGCATCGGGGAGATCCGTGCGGAACGGCGCGGCGGTCGGGTGGTGGTGGACGCGGGCGCCGAGCCCGGTCAGCCCGACCACGACCGCGGACCCGGCGGCGTCCACGAGCACGACGTCGCGATCGGCGACGGGTCCGAGCGAATCGAGGCCCCGCAGGATCTTGCCCTCGACATCGAGCGCGGACGCCAACCGGCCGGCGAGATCGGCGGCGATCGGGAACGGCAGGTCGGACACGGAACCGGGAGTATAGGTCCCGGCCAGCTTGATGGACCGGTCGCGAGGGCTGTCACGTCCGGGCCGCCACCCTGGGACACCGGATCCGAACGAACGAACGTGGCCGAGTGACTCGACGTGCGACTTCTCGCCGCGTGGGTGGCCGGGTCGTGCTCATTCATCGGAATCGCGTGCCTGAGCGTGGCACACGGCGGGCCACGGCGGCCCACGGCGGCCCACGGGGCGATCGGGCGGGATCAGGCCGGGTGCCGCGCGGCCGCGCGGCGAGCGCCGGGCGCGATTTCGGGCAGAATCGCGACATGTTCGCCAGCGTCCGAGCCATGCCCGGCCCCATCCGTCTCTTCCTTCTGTGCGCCCTCGTCCTGCTCACGGGGATCGGACTCTCGCTGCGTTTCGTGGTCGACATGGCGATCGCGGCGCCGGTGAGCCTGCCGGGGGTCGTCGTGATGGTCCTGCTCGCGTACACGATCTTCACGACCACGCTTGTCCTCCAGAGGAAGGAGGCGGCCCGGACCCTTGCCCTCGGATTGAGCTCGCTGACGCTGCCGCCGATCCCATGGGCGATCGTGGTGGGCCAGCCCGCCGTCGCCATCTTCTTCATCGCGCTCGCCCTCCTCCTCATTCGCGGGTTGCGCCGTCCGGAGGTCGCCGCCTGGCTGTCTGAGCCCTGACCGCGGCCCATGGAGCACTCGCCCGCACGCGCGACTCCTGCGGGCACGCTACCCTCTGCACTCGCAGCGGCCGGCACGGCCGATCCGCCGCCCACGATCAGTCATCACGAGGCCACCCTTGACCAGCTCCTCCCGCCGAACGCCCCCGCCGAACCGGACGCGAGCATCACGTGCTCTCCGGTCCGCGCCCCAGCCGAGCTTCCTCGAGCGCAACCGGGGACGCCTGCTGGTGGGCCTCGCCGGCGTCGCCCTCGTCGGGATGCTTGCGATGGCATTCGCCAACGTCACGTCCCCGGCATACGCCTGCTCGACCCAGTGGACGCCCGCCGTGACATCGCCGCCGGCGCCGAGCGCCACCCCGCGGCTTGGCTACGTCCAGGATGACTTTGGACAGGGTCACGTCACGCTGGGGGCGTTCGTGAAGTACGCGCTCTGCCCACCGGCGAGCGGCAAGCATTACAACGCAAAGGATCAGGGCCCCGTCCGCCCGGGGGTCTACGGGCCGGACGATCAGGCCACGCCGCAGGGCTGGATCCACAACCTGGAGCACGGCGGGCTCGTGCTCCTGTATCGCTGTGCGGAAGTCGACTCCGCCTGCGGGGAGGCCGGTCAGCAGGCGCTTCGGGACTTCCAGTCCACCTTCCCGAACAGCCCCGTCTGCAACGTGCCCGGTGTCGCCGTCGTCGCTCGGTTCGACCAGATGGCCTGGCCGTACGCCGCGCTCCTGTGGGGCCAGGTCCTGCCGATGGATTCGTTCGATCCGCAGCTCATTCGGGACTTTTTCGCCCAGCAGGGCGAGCAGACGAACCCGGAGCCGCTGTGTACGAAGCCCACGGCCACGCCGGGTCCCACGGACACGCCGGGTCCGACCGGCTCGGCCGTGCCCAGCGGCACGCCGACGGCGTCGTCGAGCCCCGACGCGACTCCCGCCCCGACGGCCACCCCGGCCCCAACGGCTGCCCCGACCGCGACCCCCGCGGCGAGCTGAGGAGGCGGCGAGGATGCGCCTCGTCGCGTTCCTGGCCGAGGACGGACCCGCCGTCGGGCTCCTGACGCCGGCAGACCGAGTCGTCCGGCTGCGCGCCGTGGACGGAGGGCTGGACCTTGCGCTCGCCGAGGATGGACTCCCGGCGCTCCTCGTCGAGGCCCGCCGGATCGCCGACGAGGCCGCACGTGATCCTTCCGCGGGCGAGCCGAGAGCCGGCCTTGCGCCCCTCCCCGCGGTCGAGTTTCCGGGCAAGATCGTGTGTGCCGGCCTGAACTACGCCGACCACGTGACCGAGGGGGGCCGCACCCGACCGGATCGACCGCTCCTCTTCGCGAAGTTCGCGAACGCCGTGGTGGGCGACGGCGAGCCGATCGTCCGGCCGGAGGGGTCGCGCGCGCTGGACCTGGAAGTCGAGCTCGGCGTGGTGATCGGGCGGCGCGCCCGGCGCGTCACCGCGGCACGCGCGATGGACCATGTCGCCGGCTACGTGGTCGTGAACGACGTGAGTGCCCGCGACTGGCAGGGTCTCGCGCCGGCACTCGGCGAGGGCGAGAAGGGCGACGGCCAGTGGCTCCGCGCCAAGGGTTCGGACACCTTCCTGCCGGTTGGATCGGACTTCGTGACACCGGACGACGCGGACCCCGCCGCGGGCCTCCGGATCCGGAGCTGGCGGATCCCGGCGGGCGGCGCGGATGCCGGGCGCGCGGTCCTCATGCAGGACGGCAGCACTGCGGACATGATCTGGGGGGTCCCCGAACTCATCGAGTTCATCAGCCGGCAGATCACGCTGGAACCCGGCGACCTTATCGCGACCGGCACGCCGTCCGGTGTGGGCGTCTATCGGGAGCCGCCGGTCTTCCTCCAGCCCGGCGACCGCGTCCGCTGCCAGGTGGACGGGATCGGAACAGTGGAGAATCCGATCGTCGAATGGTCGGACGTCCCCGCTGACGAGGACGATGCACCAGCCTGATCCCCGCCGGCCGCGGGGCGGATACGCACCTGAGGAGACGCGGTGATGCGCGCGCTCGTGAAGACCCAGGCGGGGCCCGGCCTCAGCCTGATCGAGGTCCCGGAGCCCACGATCGGGATCAACGACGTCCTGATCCGGGTGAGGCGGACGGGGATCTGCGGCACGGACCTCCACATCCAATCGTGGGATGCCTGGGCCGCGAAAACGATCCGGGCACCGCTCATCGTGGGCCACGAGTTCGTCGGCGAGATCGTTGAGGTCGGCACCAACGTCGCGGACTTCCACCCCGGCGACCTGGTGAGCGGCGAGGGCCACGTCGTGTGCGGTCGGTGCCGGCACTGCCTGGCCGGTCGGCGGCATCTGTGCGCCAACACGATCGGCCTGGGCGTGGGCCGGGATGGCGCGTTCGCGGAGTACGTGGCGCTCCCCATGGCCAATGTCTGGCACCACTGGCCCGGCGTGGACGAGGAGGTCGCGGCGATCTTCGACCCGTTCGGCAACGCGGTCCACACCGCCCTCGCCTTCCCCGTGCTCGGAGAGGACGTCCTCGTCTCGGGTGCGGGCCCCATCGGGCTGATGGCGACGGCCGTCGCCCGCCATGCCGGCGCCCGGTTCATCGTGGTCTCGGAGCCGAACGCCTACCGGCGCGAGCTTGCCGCCCGGATGGGCGCGACCGTCGTCGTGAACCCGCTGGAGCGGGACCTCCACGACGTCCAGGCGGAGCTCGGGATGGTTGAGGGTTTCGATGTCGCGCTGGAGATGTCGGGCAACGCGGTTGCGCTCCGGACCGCGATCGCCAACATGGCCCACGGAGGCAGCGTCGCGATCCTGGGCATCCCGACCGCCGAGATCTCGATCGATGTCAACGAGATCGTGTTCAAGATGCTGACCCTGCGGGGGATCTACGGCCGGGAGATGTACGAGACCTGGTACAAGATGACGGTCATGCTCCAGTCGGGGCTGGACATCCGCCCCGCGATCACGCACCGCTTCCCCTTCCACGATTTCGAGGCGGCCTTCGCGGCTGCCCGCTCGGGCGACTCGGGCAAGGTGATCATGAACTGGATGGAGCGATGAAGGCCGGCACCCCCCGCGACCCGCTCTCGTTCATCGCCGACGAGCTCCAGGACCTCCGGGCCCGGCATCTCTTCCGCCCGCTCCGGGTCATGTCCTCCGAGCAGGGCCCGGTCGCCACGATCGACGGGCGCGAGGTTATCAGCCTGTCCTCCAACGACTACCTCGGGCTGACCCACCACCCGCGCCTGAAGGCGGCCGCGATCGAGGCGGTCCGGGAGTTCGGCGCCGGCTCCGGGGCCGTCCGGACGATCGCCGGGACGATGTCCATGCACGAGGCCCTCGAGGCGGAGCTGGCCGCGTTCAAGCGCACGGAGGCGGTCCTCACCTTCCAGAGTGGCTTCGCCGCGAACACGGGCGTGATCCCCACGATCACCGGCGAGGCCGACCTCATCGTGTCCGACGCCCTCAACCACGCCTCGATCATCGATGGGATGCGCCTCAGCAGGGCGCCCCGGAAGGTCTACCCGCACGCGGACGTCGCCGGCCTGGAGGCGGTCCTGGCCGAGGCAAGCGAGCGTGGCCGCGCGGATGGATCCGGGCCGTACCGCCTGATCCTCGTCGTAACCGACGGCGTCTTCTCGATGGACGGGGACATCGCGCCGCTGCCCGGGATCGTCGAGGCGGCCGAGCGATACGGCGCCGGGGTCTTCGTAGACGACGCGCATGCCTCCGGCGTCCTGGGTCGAAACGGGCGCGGCAGCGTGGACCACTTCGGGTTGCACGGCCGCGTGGCGATCCAGGTCGGCACGCTGTCGAAGGCGGTCGGCGTCCTGGGCGGCTACGTCGCCGGCTCGCAGGGCCTGCGCGACCTCCTGATCCAGCGCGCCCGACCCTTCCTCTTCTCGACCTCCCATCCGCCCGCCGTCGTGGCAGCCTGCCGGGAGGCGATCCGGGTGATGGAGGAGGAGACCTGGCGGATCGAGCGGCTCTGGGCGAGCACCCGGCGCTTCAAGGCCGAGCTCGCCCGGCTGGGCTTCGACATCGGGCGTTCGGAAACGCCGATCACGCCGGTGATCGTCGGCGATTCCGCGGCCGCGATCCGGTTCTCCGCCCGCCTGTTCGAGGAGGGCGTCTTCGCGACGTCCGTCGTCTTCCCGACCGTGGCCCTGGACCAGGCGCGCCTCCGCACGATCGTCACCGCGGCGCTCACGGATGAGCACCTGGACCGGGCGCTCGGCGCGTTCGACCGGGTCGGGCGAGAGCTTGGGCTCATCGCCGGGTGAGTCCGGGGCCCGGCGCCGCAGCCAACGCGCCGGGGCGCGACCTGCCGCTCGATGCGCACCTCCACACGGACCGTTCGCCGGACAGCGACGTCCCGGTGGATGTCTATGCGGCGCTCGCGCTCGAGCAGGGGATCGGTGAGCTCGCGATCACGGACCACGTGGACTTCGACGCCCGCGACCCGGCCTACGACTATGCGTCGTTCGAGGACCGGGAGCGGACCGTCCGCGATGCCGCGGAACGATGGGCGCCACGCGGGGTCCTGATTCGGTTCGGAGCAGAGCTCACCTACAACCGGGCCTGGGAGGCGGACCTGCGGGCGCACCTCGACCGCCATGCCTATGACTTCACGATCGGGTCCGTCCACGACTGGCCGGACTCGCCGTACGTCCCCTGGCGGATCGGCACCTGGGCGGCCGGTCGCGGGCTCGCGGAGGCCCTCGCGCCGTACCTCGCGGAGATCACGGCCGCGGCAGGCTCCGGGCTGTTCGACACGATCGGGCACGTCGACGTCGTGCGGCGGTACCTCCACGGGCGATTCTCCGCGCCGGAGATCTTCGGTGCGGTGGAACTCTTCGAGCCTGCCCTCCGTGCAATGATCGATTCCGGGACCGCCCTGGAGGTCAATTCGAGCGGCTACCGACACCCCGGGCGCGAGGCCTACCCCGGTCCACCGCTCGTCGCCCGCTATCGCGAGCTGGGCGGCGAGCGCGTCACCGCTGGGTCGGATGCCCACCGGGCCCACCAGTTCGCCTTCGGCCTTGAGGGCGGGTATGGTGTCCTCGCAGATGCCGGATTCACGGCGCTCGCGTTCCGGCGGGGCGGCGATCGTGTGGCGGTCGCCATTCCCGAACGGATTCGCGTCTTGGGCGCCGAGCGCGGTTTCGCCTAACACCGGGCGGGTTGATTCGTTGTGAGATTGGACGACGAGGCGCTCGAGCGACTCGTTCTGGAGGCCAAGGCGGGTGACGCCTGGGCCTTCGGACGGATCTTCGACGAGTTCAACGAGCCGATCCATCGCTTCATCGCCAACCGCGTCGGACGCCCGAGCGACGCGGAGGACCTGACGCAGCTTGTCTTCGTCAAGGCCCTGGAGGCGCTCCCGCGCTATGAGCAACGGGGCGTTCCCTTCGGGGGCTGGCTCTTCAGGCTGGCCAGGAACACGATCATCGACCACGCCAGGACGCGCCACGACCACGCCGAGTTGAATGCCGCGGCGGATCGGGCGACGGACGCGGCGGGACCGGACGAGGTGGCCCTGCTCCGTGGGGACATCGACGCGGTCGCCAAGGCGCTCGTCCGACTGACGGACGAGCAACGAGAGGCGATCGAGCTCCGGTTCTTTGCCGGGCTCTCCGCCCGCGAGGCGGCCGAGGCGATGGGCAAGCAGGAAGGCACCATCCGAGGGCTGCAGTTTCGGGCCATCGCGGCGCTGCGCCGATCACTGGGCCTGGACCTGGACGTGGACGTGGATGTGGAGCCGATGACGGTCGAACCGTCGCCGGTGCTCGGGGACAAGCCGTGAACAAGGAGCGTTTCGTGCACGACGACCATCCGGGGGCGGATGAGCTGGGGCGGCGCCTGGAGGCGTATGCATCGGCTCGTCTTTCGCCAAACCGGAAGGCCGCGTCAAGGATGCGGACCGCCCTCGTGGAGGAGGCGCGGATGCGCGCCCTCGAGACTGCGATCGGAGGTTCTCGGCGTGGGCGCGCCGCGGGTCAGCGGCGCGTCATGGCGGTCCTCCTCGCGGCGGCGCTGATGCTCGCGACGGCGGTTGCCGCGAACGCCGCTGCGGCGCCCGGCGGCCCGCTCTACGGTGCGCGGATCTGGCTGGAGACTGCCGCGCTGCCCGCGGGCGCGGACGCCCGGGCGCTCGAGCGGATCCGCCAGATCGAGGAACGCCTCGTGGACGCGGAGCGCGCTACCGAATCCGGCGATCCCATTGCCCTCGCCGCCGCGATCCAGGCATATCGGGATGCCGTCGCGAACGCCGTGGGCGAGGTCGGGACGGACGGCGACCGGCTGGCCCGTCTCGAGGCCACGCTCGGCCACCACGTGACTGTTCTCGAGGCGCTTGCGGGCAAAGTCCCGGAAGCCGCAGCAGGCGGGATCGATCGCGCGCTCGAAGCGAGCCAGAAGGCGGTGGAAGCGATTGGACGGACGAACCCGACCACGCATCCGAACCCGAACGCCACCGACCCGAATTCCGAGCCCACGGAGAAGCCGGGACGGACCGGCAGGCCGGAGACCCCGGGGATCCCTTGAACGCGCGACGACCGTCCCTTCCGTGGACTCGGTCGCGTGGCTCCCGGGGCTGACGTTTCGCGGTGCCGGCCACAGCGCCCCTGGAGCGCAGCCCTGCCCGCGTGCTGAGCCTTGACGACCTCACATGCACCTGACGTCATCGGTGCGGGCCCGGCGTACTCGGACGATCCGGGGGCCCGCGGGGCGTGATACGTGGCCGACGATCTGCGCCCGCTCGTGCGGCCGGGCGACAGGCTGCTCATCGAGGCTTCGTTCGGGTCCGGGCCGGTCCCGGCCGAGGACGATCTGCACCGTGCGGGATCGCTTCGCCGGGTCCGTGGAGCTGGTG
>JBKJVO010000281.1:0-6614 GCA_046717305.1 Candidatus Limnocylindrales bacterium | reverse complement strand
GTCGTCTTCGGCGGCTTCTCCGCCGAAGCCCTTGCCGGTCGAATCAACGATTGCGGGGCGAAGGTCCTGATCACCGCCGACGGCGGCTTTCGGCGCGGCAAGGAAGTCGGGCTGAAGCACCACGCCGACGAGGCGCTGGCGTCCACGCCGACGATCGAGAGCGCCATCGTCGTGAATCGGACCGGCCACGACATCCACATGGTGGACGGCCGAGATCACTGGTGGCATGACCTGGTCGAGCGCCAGTCGCCCGACTGCCCACCCGTCCCCGTCGATTCCGAGCACATGCTCTATCTGCTCTATACGTCCGGGACGACCGCCAAGCCGAAGGGCATCCTCCATACGACGGCCGGCTACCTGCTCGGGGCGAGCTTCACCCACGAGATGATTTTCGACCTCAAGCCGGACGACGTGTACTGGTGCGCGGCCGACATCGGCTGGGTGACCGGCCACAGCTATATCGTGTACGGCCCGCTGGCGAATGCCGCGACCGGGATCATGTACGAGGGAGCGCCGGATACGCCGACCTGGGATCGCTGGTGGCAGAGCGTCGAGGACTACAAGGTCACGATCCTGTACACGGCGCCGACGGCGATCCGTGCGTGCATGAAACAGGGACCGCAGTTTCCGGCCGCGCACGACCTGTCGTCGCTCAGGCTCCTCGGGTCCGTGGGCGAGCCGATCAACCCGGAGGCGTGGCTGTGGTACCACGAGCACGTCGGCGGCGGAACGGCGCCGATCGTGGACACCTGGTGGCAGACGGAGACCGGGATGGTCCTCATCACGCCTCTTCCCGGTGTCACGACGACGAAGCCGGGCTCGGCGACCTTCCCCTTCCCGGGTGTCGGGGCCGACATCGTGGACGGGGACGGGATCTCCGTCCCGTTTGGGGGTGGCGGGTATCTCGTCCTGACCCGCCCATGGCCGGCGATGCTCCGCGGGATCTACGGTGATCCGGAGCGCTACCGCCAGACCTACTGGAGCCGGTTCCCCGGGATGTACTTCGCCGGCGACGGGGCGAAGCGGGACGAGGAGGGCTACTTCTGGCTCCTGGGTCGAGTGGACGACGTGATGAACATCGCCGGCCATCGGTTGAGCACCACGGAGGTGGAATCGGCGCTCGTGGACCACCGCTCGGTAGCAGAGGCGGCGGTCGTCGGGGCGAAGGACGACGTGACCGGCCAGGCGATCTTTGCGTTCGTCATCCTGAAGGCGGACCAGGAGCCGTCGGACACGCTCGCCGTCCAGCTCCGGGAGCACGTGGCCTACGTGATCGGCCCGATCGCCCGTCCGAAGCACCTCATGTTCGTGCCGGACCTGCCGAAGACCCGTTCCGGAAAGATCATGCGCCGCCTGCTCCGGGACATTGCCGAGGGCCGCACCCTCGGCGACACGACGACGCTCGCCGATTCGACGGTTGTCGAGGCGATCCGGGAGAATACAGGTCGGTCAGAGGAGTAGCGCATGCCGTTCGGGTTCGGGCGGAAGAAGGAAGCGGACGAATCCGGGTCGCCGGCCGGCACATCGGTTGCCGCCGCCGACGAGCGCGGCCCGCGCCTCATCCGGTTCAACGGCGTCACGGTGGAGTGGCGACTCCGTGGAGCGATGTCGATCACCGGGCGCCTCCTCGACACGCTCAATCGGCGAGAGGCCGTCGCCCTGACCGACGTCGTCTGGGCGCCGATCGACGGCAGCGCCCCGTTTGAGCCCGCGCCGGGGATCGGGACGGTTGACCCGTACGACCTCATCGTCGTGTTCGCCGGCCCGGAGACGCTCGCGGCCGCTGCGGACGACGAGCGGTCCGCCCACCGGATCCACAAGGTCTCGTTCGATGTGGCTCTGGAGGCACCGCCGCTCCGTGTCATCGGGACGATCCGGCTCCACCCCGGGTCGGAGCCCGGCGCGCTGCTCGAGCGATCGACCCAGATGTTCATCGCCGTGACGAGTCCGGCCGTCTGGCTCGGAGCAACCGAGATCGACATGGGTCAGGACGCCGACGCGGCGCTCGTCAATCGCTTCTACCTGCGGGCCGTGGAGCAGGTGGACCTCGCGACCGGACAGCGTCATGAGCGCCTGCCCGGCAACCCGCTGGGTGGGACGAACTGGCGGGAGCGGACCTAGGCGAGCCGGGTTCCCGAATGATCAGGGCGATCCGGGCAGGGCAGCCTCGTGGCCGAACGGATCACGCCCGATCGGATCAGGCCCGGATTGGTACCTTCCGGCCGCCGAACAGTCCGCTGAGCAGCGAGCGTGGCTCCCCGGGCCGCGCAGCGGGCACCTGGTCCGCCTTCCGCATCCCGAGCACCCGCTCGGCCAGTGTCTCGAAGTCCCCCGAGACCTTCTCGCGCGGGAAGAGGTCGATGACCGTCCGGCCCACGTTCGCGGCCTTGACGAAGAGCATCCCGCCGGATCGGATCTGGGCGATGGCCGGCACGCCGACCGCGCGCTCGATCTCCGCAACGGTCACCCCGCTGTTGGCCCGGTTGACGACCGTCGCAAGCCGGTCGCGGATCCCGAGCTCGGACGCGACCTCCACGAGCTGGACCGCCGCGCGAATCGCGGGCAGGTCCGGGGTCACGGGCACGAGGATCCGGTCGGCGACGTTGAAGATGACCTGATTGACTTCGCTGTAGGACGGGTGAAGGTCCACCACCACGACGTCCACACCCCAGCGTGCCGCCAGCATCGCCTCGCCGACGCGTTCCGGGTCCAGATGCGTCATGGCGAGCGGGCTGGAGACGAGCGCGGCGACGCGAACACCGGACTCGTGGACGGCGGCGATATCGAGCAGACCTTCGGCGGGCCCACCCTCGTCCTCGTCCAGCCAGGCGTCTGCGATCGTTCGCCCCGTGTCCATGCCGAGCGACATCGTCACGTGGCCGGTCACGGTGTCCGCGTCCACGAGGAGCACCCGCTGCTCCTTCCGGAGCTGGATGGCCGCGGCGAGGTTCGTGGCGATCGTTGTCTTGCCAACCCCACCCTTCGGGTTGAACATCGCGATGATCGGGGAGCGCGCCGCCCAGTCCGCCTCAACGCGACCTCGCGTCATGACGGCGCCTTCGGTGTGCTCGGCCGTGACCTGCGACCGGATCAGCATCGCCTCGGCGCGCCAGCGGAGCACGTCGGGGTCCACGGGCCGAATGACGACCTCGTCGTGCGGTCCCAGGGCGCCCTCGCGGTGGAGGATCTCCAGGTGCGCCTCGTCCGAGAGCACGAGCAGCTGGATCCCGCGCTCGTGCAGACGGAGCCGCCCGACCGTTTCGATCAGCGCGGCAGGATCGGTGCCGGCGTCAAGCATGGCGAGGGCGATGGGCAGCTCGGCCGACACGGCGGCCGCCAGATCGGACGGCGACTCGAGCGCCACGGTGCCGAACTCGGCCGCCGTCAGCGCCTCGAGGACGGCCTCCTGTTCGGGTGCGGGCAGGGCGACGGCGATCGTCGGGCGGCTCATTGTGTTACTCCGATTCAGCTGGCGTCACGAGGATGGCGGCGGTCACCGTCACGACGCCGTCCGCGTCGCCCGTGATGACGGCCGAGAACCCGGTGAGCGTGAGGACGGCTGCCCGGAGGTCCGTGTCGAGGTCGTGAGTCACGCTGAAGATGAAGTCGCCGTTCGGGCCGGACGCCACCGTCACGGCGCCGACACCGGGGAGCTTCGCGAGCGCCCGCTTGAACCCGGCGATGCTGGCGACGCTGACCAGACCCACCACGGCGAGGGCGCTCGTCGCGTGCTCCGGCAGGCTCGCGGGCGCACCGGAGTAGGCCTCCAGGCGCCCGACGACGTCCAGCGCCCCGTCCGTCCCGTCGCCGTCGGTCCCGTCGCCATCCCCGGTCGCTCGCAGATCGGCTTCGCCGTCGTCGAGGTCGGGTGAGTCCATGTCGGCGAACGCCGCGGCCTCCGCCGAGGCGGCGCCGTCGGCATCGAGGACCTCGGGGGCGCCGACCGGCGCGGAAACGTCGATGTCGTCGATGTCCAGCGATGGGGGTTCGGGGAGCTGCTCCGCCATGCCGGCCAGGCGGGCCGGATCCTCCTCGGCGAGGAGTTCCTCGAAGAATGTGTCCATTCGGCGCTCGAAGTCGCCGATTGCGGTCTGCACGCGCTCGATCCGGTGCACGACGTGCGCGGCGTGGGCCTCGACCTCGGATTCCAGGCGGTGACGGCGGCCCGCGATGCGCTGGTCCGTTTCCTCGCGAATCCGAGCCGTCTCGGCCTTCGACCAGTCGCGGATCCTGACGATCTCACCGTCGGCCTCCTTGCGGAGCTTGGCTGCCTCGTCGGCGGACTGGGCCTGGATCGCCTCGATCTGCGTCTTCGCCTGCTCCTGGAACCGGGTGGCGGCGTCCTGCCGCGCCGTGGTGGCGGCCTCACGCATCGCGCGCACGAGACCGGCGACGAGCGGGTTCTCGCGGCGCGGCCGCGCCGGCATGAGCGCAGGCGCGATCGCCACTTCGGACGGCCTTGATCGGGCCGGTCCAGAGCCGGCGTCCGCGTCCGGCCAGGCCACGGCTCGGGAGTCTGGGGTGGTGGTCGCTTCCTGCATCTCGGTCGCCTCGGGGGTGCTGGGGTCTGCGCTGGTCACGTCGGCGGCGTCCGGGGTGCTGCCTGCCGCAGGCGGCGCCTGCTCCTCCGCGGGCACGGCCGTACGAGCGTCGGAGGCCCAAGGGAGGCGGAAGCCGGTGCGCTGCTCGGTGGTGGCCATTGGCAAGGTCCTTCAGACACGGTCCGGCTTGCGGCCGGGTTTGGGGCGTCAAGCGGATGGTCGCCGGACGACCCCGCGGCGGGCAGTCCGCTAGTCGTACCGTCGGGCCGGGACGGAGGTACCAGCGGGCTCGCCGAAGACCCTGCCGGATCGCCCGGAGTACGATCGCCCCATGACCAGCGCAGCGTCCCCCGATCCGCAGGCCTCAACGGTGTCGCCGATCCCTTCAACGGGCGGAATCTCCGTTTCGAGTGCCGCCTTCGACGGGCGGCCGGGCGTCCTGGATCGGCGCGGCCGGGCGCTCCGCGATCTCCGTATCTCGGTCACGGACCGATGCAATTTCCGGTGCACCTACTGCATGCCGGCCGAGGTCTTCGGGCGCGACTACGCATTCCTGCCGCACTCGGAGGTCCTCACCTACGAGGAGATCCGTCGGCTGGCCGCGATTGCCGTGGAGCTCGGGGTCCGGAAGCTCCGGATCACCGGCGGCGAGCCGCTCGTTCGAAGATCACTGCCGGACCTCGTCGCGATGCTCGCCGAGCTGCGTACGCCGGACGGGGAGGCGGTGGACCTCACGCTGACGACGAACGGATCGGCGCTTCGGCCGCTCGCCCGACCGCTCGCGGAGGCTGGGCTTCAGCGAATCACGGTGTCCCTGGATTCCCTTGACGACGCGACGTTCCGGCGAATGAACGGGGTGGACTTCGCGGTTTCGCGGGTCCTCGACGGAATCGAGGCCGCCCGGGAGGCTGGCCTCGCCCCGATCAAGGTGAACATGGTCGTGAAGCGCGGCGAGAACGAGGACAGCGTCGTCCCGATGGCGCGCTGGGCACGCGACGAGAACCTCGTGCTCCGGTTCATCGAGTACATGGACGTGGGAACCGCCAACGGCTGGCGGTTGGACGACGTTGTCTCGGCCGCCGACATCGTGGCCGCGATCGATGCCGAATTGCCGCTCGAGGTCGCCGTGCCGTCGTACCGCGGCGAGGTTGCCGGGCGCTGGCGGTATCGCGATGGTTCCGGCGAGATCGGGGTCATCGCGTCCGTGACCCAGCCGTTCTGCGGCGACTGCACCCGCGCCCGGCTGTCCGCCGACGGGAAGCTGTACACGTGCCTCTTCAGCGCCGTCGGGACGGACCTGCGCGAGCCACTCCGCTCCGACGCCTCCGACGGGGACCTGCGGGCAATCCTGGAGCGCGTCTGGGGCGCCCGCACTGACCGCTACTCGGAGCTCCGAACTGAGGCCACCAGCCACCTCCCGCGGGTCGAGATGTTCGCCATGGGGGGCTGAGCGGCGTCCGCAATGCGCCCGCGGCGCCTCGGCCCCGGGCCCGAGTTATCCACCGTCCGTCCACAGATGTCGAAAACTCGTGGACACGGCGGGGCAAGCTCGTCGCAATTTCGTGGATAACCACGTTGCCCGGCCGGATGGGCGGCAAGTACATTTCGTCTTGCCCGAAGGGGCCGTCAGGGGACGAGGAAACCGAGATTGCATCAAGGGGACCACGTTCCGGACCGGTCGCTTCGGGCGCTTCGTTTCCCGGTCGCGATGGGCCTCCGTGTCCGTCCCCGGGTTGGTCGCCCGGCGCGACGTGACCGGCATCCCGGTGTCGGTTCTTCCGTTGGGCGGCAGAAGCCCGCGGGCCACCGGCCGTCGACCCCCTGGACGAACACCTGGAGGCCCGCATGAGCGCGGATCATCCGATCGTCGATCCATCGGCCCGCATCGCCCCGATCGACCAGCCCGCACGGCTCGACGCGCTCGAGGCTGCCGTGCGGGCCCGCTGGTCGCTCGTGCCCGAGATCGGGATCGTCCTGGGTTCGGGGCTCGGCGGTCTCGCGGACGATCTCGAGGACGCGGTCGCGATCACCTTCGCGGACCTGCCCGGCTGGCCGGCCGCGACGGCACCAGGG
>JBKJVO010000280.1:0-4427 GCA_046717305.1 Candidatus Limnocylindrales bacterium | reverse complement strand
AGCCGCGGCCGGCCCACGCAGGTCGTCGATCGCCGAGCGGGGGAGCTTCCGCGCCCGGACGCGCCGGCCACCCCTGAGTCCATCGCCGTTCGATCCGAGGACGCCGCGGCCGTCCGCGCCGCGCTGGACGAGCTGTCGGCCGCGGATCGCGACGCCCTGATCCTGGCCGCCTACGGATATCGTGGCCCGGAGATCGCCGCCTCGCTCGGCCGGACACCTGGCGCGACCCGGACGCTCCTGTGTCGGGCTCGCGTAAAGATGCGCGGACGGCTCCAGCTCGCTGGGTTCGGTCCGGCCTGACCGCCGGCGGTTCGAACCCACCCAGGGGCCCGCCGGGTTCATTATCCCGCCCGACTGCGTGCGTATGATGCCACCGCGGTGGTGGAGGTCCTGGGGCGTCGATCGTTCGTGGGGCGGGGGGTCGAGCTGGCGCGCCTTCGGACGGCCCTCGCCGAGGTATCGACGGGGGTCAGCCGAACCGTGATCGTGGCCGGCGAGGCCGGGATCGGAAAGAGCCGCCTGATCTCCCGGTTCGCACAGGCAGCCGCCGACACCGGCGCGCTCGTGCTCGAGGGCGCCTGCCTGGAGACGGCCGACGGCGGCATCCCATACGCTCCGTTCGTCGAGATCCTCCGGGAGCTCGTCCGCGACACGCCGCCGGAGCGCCTCCCGGCGCTCCTTGGTCCCGGTCGCGCCGAGCTTGCCCGGCTCGTTCCCGAGCTGGTGATGCGCGCCGCCGACATCCCCGCTCCGTCTGAGCCGGACCGGACCGCCCAGGCACGCCTCTTCGAGCTGATCCTCGGCGTGCTCGAACGTCTGGCGAGGACGAATCCGCTCGTGCTGGAGATCGACGAGGTGCATTGGGCGGACCGCTCGACCCGGGAGCTGCTCGGGTTCCTGGTCCGGGCGCTGCGGGACGACCCCGTGCTCGTGGTCATCGCGCTCAGGACCGATGAACAGGGCACCGCCGTCGGGAACCTGGCCTTCGTCGCGGAACTCGAACGCGAAGAGCAGGTGGAGCGCCTGGACCTCGCGCCGTTCGGGCGGGACGAGGTGGAGGCGCAACTCGCGGTCCTCCTCGAGACACCGCCGAACGCGACTCTGGTGGACCGGCTGCTCGCCCGCTCGGACGGCAATCCGTTCTATGTCGAGGAGTTGGTCCTTGCCGGCGGCGGCCTGGAGCGCGACCTCCCGCCGGTCCTCCGCGACATCCTCGCGGCTCGAGTCGCCACGCTCTCCGACTCCGCCCGGGGTGTCCTGCGGGCCGCGGCAGCGGCCGGCCGACGGATCGACGATGAGCTCCTCGCCGCGGTGTTGGAGATGCCGGTTCGATCCCTGGCCGACGCGCTCCGCGAGGCGGTTGCGAGCGGCATCCTGGTTCGCAGCGAACACTGGGACGGGCCGGCGGTCGAGTTCCGGCATGCGCTTCTCCACGAGGTCGTCAGCGCAGAGCTCTTTCCCGTTGAACGGATGGCACTCCATGCGGCGTTTGCCGCTGCGCTCGAGGTCCGGACGGCCTCGGGTCAGCCGACCGCTCCGGCCGAGATCGCCCGTCACTGGGACGGGGCGCGTCGGCCCGACCGCGCGCTCGCCCACACCGTCCGGGCCGCGAACGACGCGGAACGGGTCTACGCGTTCGGCGAGGCACACCGGCTGTGGGCACGCGCAGACGCGCTGGCGTCGGCCGCGCCGGAGGCCGCGGCGGAACTCGGTGTTCCGCGCGACGAACTGCTTGAGCACGCCGCCGACTCGGCCGTGCTCGCCGGGGCCTACCGCGAGGCGGTGGCGCTCGGGGAGGCGGCGATTCGCGCCGTGGACGCCGAGCTCGATCCCGCCCGAGCGGGGCACCTCCACGACCGGCTGCGCTGGTATCTCTGGGAGGCCGGTGACCGGCGGTCCGCGGCGGAGGCGGTCGAGGCGGCACTGCGGCTCATGCCGTCGGACGTTCCCGGCGTTGGGCGCGCCCGGGCGCTCGCACAGCACGCGGGCATCCTTCTGTACGCGGGCGAGTACGAACGAGCCATCGGCGAGGCGACCGCGGCGATCGAGGTCGCTCGTTCGGCCAATTTGCCCGGAGAGGAAGCCCTCGCCCTCGGCGTCCTCGGCTGGTCGCTCGCCGTGCTCGGCGATCCGGGAGCCGGCGTCGCGCGGTTCCGCGAAGGTCACGCGATCGCCGAGCGCCTCGGCTCCGTCGAGGGGATCGCGCTCGCCGCCTTCAACCTGGCGTCCCTGCTGGACCGGATCGGAGAATCGGAGGCGTCGCTGGATGCGGCCGCGGCCGGGTACGCGACGACCGAGCGCCTCGGGGTCGCGCGAACGTACGGGGGCCTCCTCCTCGGCTTTCGGGCCAGGGCCGAGTTCCTCCTGGGTCGCTGGGACGAGGCCGACGCTTCCACGACGCTCGGTCTTCGACGGGGTGCGACCGACCGCGCCGAGCTTTGGCTCAGCGTGAACCGGGCGCGCCTGCTGACTGCCCGAGGCGTCTTTGCCGACGCCGCCACCCTCCTTCGACGCGCCCGGTCGATCGAGGACCGCCTCGGCGGGACCGAGTTTGGGAGCCCGCTCCTCGCGGCGGAGGCCGAGCTTGCAGCGTGGCAGGGTCGGCTGAGCGATCTCCGCGCCATCGCCGCAAGGGGGATCGAGATGGCCGCCAAGCCGGGACCGCCGGACCCGTCGCTCGCCTGGGTGGCGGCAACGGTGCTTCGTGCTGAGGCAGACGCGATCGGGGCCCTTCGCAAAGGCGGCGCCGACCCGGCGATTGCGGGCGCCGCGTCGGTCATCGCCAGGATCGATCAGGCTGCCGCGGCGGCCGCGACGACGACGCGTGAACTGCTCGCTGGATCGCTTCGCGGCCGCGCCCTGCTAGGCCAGATTCGAGCCGAGCGGTCAAGGCTCAGTGGACACGACGATCCAGGCTCCTGGTCGGCCGTGGCGCGTGGGTGGACCGAGGCCGGTCGGCCCTATCCTGCTGCCTACGCCCGGTACCGCGAGGCTGCCGCAATCCTCGCCAGCCGCGGGCCGCGAACGGATGCGACCGCTGCCCTCGCCGCGGCAGCGGTCACCGCACGAGCGCTTCGCGCGGTGCCGCTCCTGCTCCTGGTTGAGGGGCTGGCCCGTCAGGCACGGATCGCCCTCACCGCATCCGGAGCGACCCCCGCTGCGGGATCGGGAGACCGCGACGGCAAGGGCGGAACCGCGATCGCCCTGGGGCTCACCGCCAGGGAGGGGGAAGTCCTCCGCCTGGTCGCCGGCGGATGGACAAACCAGCAGATCGCCGAGGCGTTGTTCATCACTCGGAAGACCGCCAGCGTCCACGTGTCGAACATCCTGGGCAAGCTTGGCGTCGAACATCGCGGCGCCGCCGCCGCAGCCGCACATCGCCTGGGCCTGGCGGTCGGCGTGCCCGCGCCACCGAGCACCCCGCCGCCGGACTGACGCGTTCCGCGACGCGCAAGCCCGCGCTGCCACACCGGGAGCCGGCGGTGCCGTGCTACGCTTGGACCACCCTTGAAGGCCGGTCCCGTGAGGCCGGCAAACCGGTTCCGTGAGGCCGGGAAGGAGGCTCGATGGCTGCGTTCAGCCCCATCGGCGGCGAGGTCCGCCGCGCCCCGCAACCGGGCGCCATCGCCGTCCCCTCTGTCCCCGCTCCGGGCCACCGCATGTCCGCGTGATCCTTCCTCCGCGGCCCCGGCCGAGCGCCGTCGTCGATCCCCGGATCGGTGATCTGGGTCCGGCGTTGCTGGCACTCCAGGACGGCATGATCTTTCCCGGCGTCGCGTTCGGTGCACCGGTTGCCGGAGGCGGCGATCTCGTGGTGAACACGAGCCAGACCGGCTATCAGGAGGTCTGCACGGACCCCTCGTATGCCGGCCAGGTCGTGGTCATGACCTATCCCCTGATCGGCAACTACGGTCGCCTCCTCGCGGACGACCAGTCGGTCCGGCCGTGGCTCCGCGGCCTGGTCGTCGCAAACGCGACCGCGGCCGTTCTCGACGACGCGCGCCAGCTCGCCGCGCTCCTCCGGGGCAGCGGCATCCCGGCGATCGCGGGCGTGGACACCCGCGCCCTCGCCCGCCACCTGCGGGCCCACGGCAGCCTCCGCGGCGCCATCCTCGAGCCCGGGGCACTGGACCCGGACGGCGCCGCCCGCGCCGCCGCCGCCGTTCCGCGCTGGGAGGACCAGGACTTCGTCGGACAGGTCTCGCCGGGGGCGATCACGGAGCACGGAGAGCCGGGCGCGTCGGGGCCCCTCGTCGCGATCGTCGACTTCGGGCTGAAGGCGAACATCGTCCGGAGCCTCGTCCGGCGCGGCCTTCGGGTCCGGGTTCTGCCTCATACCGCCAACGCGGCCACGGTCCTCGGCGTCGCCGTCGCCGGCGTCGGGCTGTCGCCCGGCCCGGCCGCCCCCCCCCCCCCCCCCCCCCCCC
>JBKJVO010000279.1:0-11816 GCA_046717305.1 Candidatus Limnocylindrales bacterium | reverse complement strand
GACCAGGGCTACGAGGCGACGATCGGCGAGCGGATGGACAGGCGCGCGGCGGCCCGCGAGGCGGCGCGTGAGGCGGGCCGCACGCCGAGGTCATCGACCCGCGGCCCGGAGATCGAGCGCGGCGGCGGCGCGGCGATCCTCAGGACCCGCGAAGAGAACCGCCGCCGCCTCGCCGACACCGAAAAGCGCGACGCCGCCGAGTGAGCCGGCGACCGAGGAAAGTCTCGCACGCGTTGCGTCGCGAACGGGCGGCGCCGAGCGTCCCGCACCCGTGATCGCAGCTCGGTCCCTGTTGGCGCGTTTCGTCCCGCCCGGGGCGCTCCTGCTCGCGACGCTCACGCTGGGGGCCTATGGCATGGGCCTGCTGCGCGACCGTGTCTTCGCCCGGACGTTCGGCGCCGGCCCGGAGCTGGACGCCTACAACGCGGCGTTCGTCCTGCCGGAGCTCCTCCTCGACGTCCTCGTCGCCAGCGGCCTGACGGCGCCGTTCATCCCGATCTATGCGCGCCTGGCTCGGGACGGTCGCGCGGCCGCCGACGACTTCGGGCGGACCGTTCTGACGCTCGCCGTCGGGGTGATGGCCGTGGCCTCGGCGATCCTGTTCGTGATCGCGCCGGCGACGACGGCGCGCATCGCGCCCGGGTTTTCGGGGCCGCAGGCCGAGCAGTATGTCGAGCTGTTCCGGCTGATGTGCATCACCCCGGTCATCTTTGCCGCCTCGATCGCCCTCGGCGAGCTGCTGGTGGCCCATCGTCGCTTCCTCTGGTACGCCCTCGCCCCGATCCTCTACAACACCGGGATCGTCGGCGGGACGGTGCTTCTCGGTGACCGGCTCGGGATCCACGCCGCCGCCGTCGGCGCGGTCGCCGGGGCGGTGCTCCATCTCGGGATCCGCGTCGTGGGCATCGCCCGGACTGACGTCCGGATCCGGCCGCAGCTCGCGGTCCGGACCGCGGCCTTCCGCGAGTTCCTGCGGCTGATGCTCCCGAAGATGGCGGCGCATCCGGTCGAGCCGATCGTCTTCCTGTTCTTCACCCAGCTCGCGACGACGCTGGGAGCCGGGGCCGTCAGCTCGCTCAGCTTCGCCAGGAACTTCCAGAGCGTCCCGGTGAGCCTCATCGGGGTCGCGTTCTCGCTTGCGGTCTTCCCCACCCTCTCGGCGGCGGCCGCCGCCGGCGATCGATCCACGTTCAGCCGGGTGCTCCGGAACAACCTCACCGTGATCACCGGGCTCACGATTCTCGCGGCGATCGGGCTCGCGCTCGTCGGCGGCCTCGCGATCGAGGTCCTCCTCGGCGGCGGAGCGTTCGATGCCGAGGACGTTGCCCGGACCACGTCGATCCTCGCCGTCTTCGCGATCTCGGTCCCGTTCGACGCGCTCGCCCACCCGCTCGCTCGCGCGTGCTACGCGACACGAAACACGCTCTGGCCGGTCGCGGGGTCGCTGCTGTCGCTGGGTGTGATCGTGGTGGCGACCTCGGCACTCGTCCCGGCGCTGGGGCTTCTCGCAATCCCGGCGGGCTTCGCGCTGGGCGCCGCCGCCAAGGTGGCGCTCCTTGCCATCGCGATCGTGCCGCGAATCCGGGGCCTCCGGCCGGCCCCGCCCGAACCGCCGAGGCCAGCA
This sequence comes from Candidatus Limnocylindrales bacterium, assembly GCA_046717305.1. GTDB lineage: Bacteria > Chloroflexota > Limnocylindria > Limnocylindrales > CSP1-4 > UBA5189. The sequence goes on along the minus strand of JBKJVO010000279.1, from coordinate 10,192 downwards.
CGCTCCTAGACATCCTGTCCAACCACGTTATTGACAGACGCCGCGGCCGCGCCGTGCGCCGTGCGCGGATCAGGCGCCGGCCGTCGTGATGCAGCTGGCTCATCGGATGCGGTACGTACGAGCGTCGCCGTCCACGACATCTGTCGTTTTCGCTGCTCGGCCGAGCGTGGACGGGCCCGCCTTGATGAACCAGGTCGATCAGCCCGCGGGCTCGGCGCCCAGGTCGAGCGGAACGGTCGGGATCAGAACGATGAATCGTCCATCCCGGTCCGGATACTTCCCCTCCGGACGCTTCCAGGGCAGGAAGTTGCGCACCATCTCGGCCTCGTCCTGGAAGGTGCCGGGTGGATCTGACGGACCCCAGATGCTCGAGACCCGCGGGTACCACGCATCGAGGATGTAGGCGCCGCCCACGGTCGCGTCGGGGAAGAGGCGCGGATCCGCGTCTGCCCGGTAGCCACTCATCACCCAGGCGTGGGCGCCACGCCAGGCGAGCAGAACTGCCGGTGATCCCGTCTCGCTGATCGCCACGGCAGCGTCCCGGAGGGCGTCGGCACGGGACTCGTAGGCCCGGATCTCGTAGCCCGGCACCCCATAGGCGATGAGCGCCTCGACCATGGCCGATGGCCCCCAGCCGCCGTTGTGGCTGTCCTCCCATGTCTCCCACTCGTCGATCCGCGACGCCAGCTCGCGCTGGAACGCTTCGGAGGGATCGCCGCGCCCGAAGATGGTCAGAACCATCTGCACGGTGGCCACCGCGCACCAGTCCTTGGTGATCTGCGAGGCGAACGCCCGCTCGGCGTCCGGCACGACGTCGACATCGACGGCGACACGTACCGGCGTGGGTCGAGGTGCTTCCATTGGGGTGGGGGTGGGAGCCGTTGGCGCGTCCGAGGGGAGCGGCGGAGCTGTCCTTGGCAGCGTGGGTCTGGGCGTGACCACCACGGTCGGGACCGACGGCCGGTCCGGGGGCGGGTCGATCACGAGGTCGATGCGCTGGACGAGGTTCTCGAAGCGTGTCCCGACTCCGAGGGTGTCCGTCCAGATCGCGGCGCTGCCGAGCATGCCGAGCACGAGCGCCAGTGCGCCGGCGCGGCGCAGCAGCCGCCGCCGCGGCGGTCGAGCCGGCATCCAGGGCTGCGGGGAGTGGGGGCTGGTGGTTCCGGGCATGGTCCGTGTCTCGACGGGCGGGCGCCCCATGATGCGACGCCAGGCGAATCGGCGCCCGATGCACGGAGGCCCGTCGCGTGCGACCATCGAGCCTGCCTCGCAACCCACGCCCTGGAGATCGCCTCGTGACCCGTTTCGAGCCGAACCTGCGAATTCCCGGCCCCACGTCGCTGCCGCCGAGCGTTCGAGAGGCTGGGGCGCGGCAGATGATCAACCACCGTGGTCCGGAGTTCGCCGCGATGCTCGCCCGGATCCAGACGGGGATGCGGCCGTATTTCGGCACGACCGGCGAGGTCGCGGTCCTGTCCTGCGCCGGGACCGGCGGTCTCGAGGCAGCCGTCGTGAACGTCCTGTCGCCGGGCGATCGGGTCCTCGGAGTATCGATCGGGGCCTTTGGCGACCGGTTCGCGAAGATCGCAGAGGTCTACGGGGCGGCCGTGGACCGGATCAGCGCCGAATGGGGCCACGCGGCGCATCCGGACGAGGTCCGCGAGCGACTTCGCGGCAACGATTACCGGGCCGTCCTGCTCACCCACAACGAGACGTCCACCGGGGTCATGAACCCGATCCCTGAGCTGGCCGCGGCGATCCGGGCCGAGGCGCCCGGTGCGCTCATCCTCGTGGACAGCGTCTCCGCGCTCGGCGCCGTCCCGTTCGAGATGGACGTCTGGGGCTGCGACGTCGTTGTGACCGGCTCGCAGAAGGCGTGGATGGCCGCGCCCGGACTGGCCATGGTCGCCGCGTCGGAACGGGCCTGGGCGGCGATGGAGACGGCGCGGATGCCGCGCTTCTACCTCGACCTCCGGAAGCACCGCGAGAGCGCGACCGGTGGCGAAACCCCATGGACGCCCGCCATCGCGGTCGTCTACCAGGTGGACGAGGGGCTCAGGCTGATGGCCGCCGAGGGCGCAGAGAACATCTTTGCCCGGCACGAGGCATGTGCCGCCGCGACGCGCGCCGGGCTCCAGGCGCTCGGCTTTGAGCTCTTTGCCGAAGCCGCCAATCGCTCGACGACGGTGACCGCGGCGTCGATCCCGGACGGCCTGGACTGGAAGGCGTTCAACGGCGCGCTGAAGCGGCGGGGCGTCGTGCTCGCGGGCGGGCAGGGCAAGCTGACCGGGAGGGTCTTTCGCGTCGGCCACCTCGGGTCGGTCACCGTGGACGAGATCCTCGGGGCGATCGGGACGCTCGAGGACGCTTCGCTCGAATTCGCGCGCCCGATCGAGGTCGGCGCCGGCGTGGCGGCGGCCCAGCGCGCGGCGCTCGCGTCGCTCGCGTCCGGCACCGCACGCTCGGCGGTTCCTGCAGGGGCATGAAGGTCCTCGTCGCCGAGTCGATCGCGGCGGAGGGGCTGGCGAGGCTCCGTGCCGCCCACGAGGTCGATGAACGCCCGGGCCTTTCCCCGGAGGAGCTGCGCAAGATCGTCGGCGAGTACGACGCCCTGATCGTCCGCAGCCAGATCCAGGTGGACGCTGCACTCCTCGCGGTGGGGAACCGGCTCCAGGTGGTCGGTCGGGCCGGGGTCGGCGTGGACAACGTGGATCTCGAGGCGGCCACGCGGGCCGGCATCACCGTCGTGAACGCGCCGACCGGCAATACGATCGCCGCTGCCGAGCACACGCTAGCGCTCCTCCTGGCACTCGCCCGACGGATCCCGCCGGCGGACGCATCGGTCCGGCGAGGCGAATGGAAGCGCGAGGAGTTCCAGGGCGTCGAGGTCCGCGGCCGGACGCTCGGCATCGTGGGGCTCGGCAAGATCGGGATGGCGATCGCGGATCGTGCCCGGGGACTCGAGATGACCGTCGTGGGCGTGGATCCCTACGTGACGAGCGAGCAGGCGGCGATCCACGGCGTCGAGCTCGTGGATCTTGAGACCCTCCTCGGGCGGTCCGACGCGATCACCGTCCACGTGCCACTGACACGCGCGACGCGCGGCCTGATCGGCGCGGCGGCAATCGCCAAGCTGCGTCCGGGTGCGTTCGTCCTGAACGTCGCCCGCGGCGGGATCGTGGACGAGGCGGCCGTCGCGGCGGCCCTCCGATCCGGCCACCTCGGTGGCGCCGGCATCGACGTCTTCGACGCCGAGCCACCGACGGACTCGCCCCTCCTCGACGCGCCGAACACCGTCCTCACGCCGCATCTCGGGGCTTCGACGGTGGAGGCCCAGGTCGCCGTGGCCGAAGAGGTCGCCGATCAGGTCCTCGAGGTGCTCGCCGGGCGGAGCGCCCGCTACGCGGTCAACGCGCCGCTCCTGGGCCCCGAGGCCGCCCGCGCGATCGGGCCGTACCTGCCGCTCGCCGAGATCCTGGGCCGCTTCTTCGCCCAGTTCGCACGTGGCGGGGTGAAGACGCTCACCCTGGAAGTCGCCGGTGAACCGGCCGAGCACGACACGGCTCCGGTGACGGCGGCGGCCCTTCGGGGTCTCCTCGAGACCGTCACGACGGAGCGCGTGAACCTCGTGAACGCGGCGCTCCTCGCGAAGGCCCGCGGGATCACCGTCGTGGAGCGCAAGACTCCGGACGCCGGCTCGTTCAGTGCCCTTGTGACCCTCTCCGGCGACGTGGACGGGCGGCATGTGACGGTCGGCGGGACGGTCGCGAATGGGGAACCGCGGCTTGTCCGGCTCAACGACTACCGCCTGGACATGGCTCCATCGGACGTCATGCTCATCACGAACCACCGCGACCGGCCAGGCACGATCGGCAGGATCGGCGGGATGCTCGGCGCGGCCGACGTCAACATCAGCGCGATGCACCTCGCCCGATCCGCGCCCCGCGAGGATGCCCTGATGATCCTGGCCCTGGACGACGACGTCCCGGACGAGGTGGCCCGCGCGATCCTGGACCACGAGGCGCTCATCGATCTCTGGACGATCCGGCTGGGAGGCGACCGCTGAGCGAGCCGATCGGCCGTCCCGATTCCATCGTCCCGACCGGCCTGGACGCTGCCATCGTGCTCCTCCGCCACGGCGAGTCGACATGGGTCGCCGAGGGCCGCTTCCAGGGTCAGGGCGACCCACCGCTGTCTGCGTCGGGCCGCCGGCAGGCGGCGCTCGCCGCGCACCGACTCGCGCGGCCGCACGTTCGTCCGTCGCTCCCGGTCCCGACCGGGCCGCCGGTGGAGGTCGTCCACTCCCCGCTCCGACGGGCGGCCGAGACGGCCGAGGTGGTCCGTGCCGCCGTCACCGGCGCGAACGGGTTCGGGAGCGATGTCCCACTCCGCCCGGATTCCGGGTTGCTGGAGATCGCGCAGGGCGACTGGGAGGGCCTGCCGGGCGCGGAGATCCAGGCACGCTGGCCGGAGGTCCTCGCCGGCTGGCGACGGGACCCGCTTGCGGCGTGGGCACCCGCCGGCGAGTCGCTCACAGAGGTGGGCGCGCGCGTCCGCCCGGCCCTCGCCCGGACGCTTGCCGGCCTCTACGAGCGCGCGGGCGCCACGACCGGCCACCGTTCTCACGTGCTCGGCTACGGCGATCCGGCCTCGGCCGACCCATGGTCCGTGATCGTGGGCCATGACGGTGCGTTCAAGGTGGCGCTCCTCGCCCTCATGGACCTGCCGCTCGGCCGGTTCTGGAGCTTTCCGTTCGCGCTGTGCGGGATCTCGGTGATCGAGTTCCGCGCGGGCCGGCCACGGCTCCGGGCCCATAACCTCACCGACCACCTGGCACCTCTGGAGGGCGAGCTCGCCACGACCATCGAGGCCGAGCGAATCGGGAACGGCGACCTCTAGATCAGGCCCGGGTCCCGCGGTTCGGCCGGCCCGGACGCCGGCGGAACGCGAGGCGCAGGAGCCCAAGCCGGAGCCGGCGGTGCGCCTCGGCGACGGCCCGCAGGCGGTCCTGGCCCAGGTCCCGTCGGCCGTAGGCGATCTCGACCTTGGCGTTGGCCACCGTGCTCAGCTCAGGCCGGATCACGGGAAGCGCCTCGCCCAGGACGCCCGCGTACTCAAACACCGTCTGCGACGGGCGTGGGCCCAGGCCGAACCGGGCGGCCCACCTGCCGATCGAACCCCAGGCCCGGTCCGGGTGCATCGGCCGCGGCCCCCGCCGCCAGGCGGCGAACGCGAGGGCGAGGGCCCCGATGCCGAGCAGGACCCCGATCGCGACGTACGGGCCGGCCGTCGGCCCCCCTGACGTCGGGCCACCGGGTGTCCCGGCGCCCGGCGACCGCCGGTCCGGTCCCGCATCGTCCGTGGCGTCCGGCCGGTCCGTGACGAGGCCGAAGGACGGCCGGGGCGTCGGCGATTCCGGGGCCCCGGACGGCGGAGGCGCGAGCTCGGAGACGTCGCCCCCGGTCGGGTCGAAATCGACCCAGCCGTAGCCCGGGAAGTAGACCTGCACCCAGGCGTGAGCGCCGGAGTTGCGGACGGTCTCCGTGCCGTCGCCGCTGCGCTGCCCCGGCAAGAAGCCCTGGGCGAGTCGGGTCGGGATGCCGGCCTCGCGGAGCAGCATGGCCATCGTGCTGGCGTAGTACTGGCAGTAGCCGGCACGGATCGAGGCGAAGCATTCGACCGTGGACAGGCCCTCGCACGATTCCAGGGTCTGATCCTGGACGTCCGTGTCGTACCGGAAGTTCGCCGGATCCTTGAGGTACTCCTGCATCGTCAACGCGATGTCGTACGGGTTGTCCGCCGGCGTCTGCGCCAGCACCGTCTGCAGGATGGACCGCGCCTTCGGCCCAAGGGACCCGGCCGGGACCGCGAGGTACAGCCGCTTGATCTCGGCGTCATAGTCGCGGCTCGCAACCCGCAGGCGGTTCTTGGTGATCCCGCCCGGCTCGTTGCCGTAGATCGGAACGAGCGCCGTGACCGTGTACGTGCCCGCACCCTGGAACTCGACGACCGCGAGGTAGTTGTCCTTGCCGGTCAGGCGGACCGTCGCATCACGGTCCACCCACCGAATGGTCTGGGGGCTCACGACGAGGTTGGAGGAGAAGGTCTCCGGCGTGATCTCGATCCGCACTTCCCGCCGCCCGGGCCGGACGGCCGGGTCGTCTGCCGTGCCGGCGAGCAGGTCGTCGCGCGCCGCACGCTCGAGCGGCACGGTCGCGCCCCAGCTCCAGGCGGTGCGTTCGAAGTCTGCATACGTGCCGATCTGCCAGTAGAACCGCGCGGTCTCCGTGGAGGCCAGCCGGGCCCGGAAGGCGACGTCGTCGTTGGAGGACCAGACCCCGACGATGGCGGCGTTCTCGCCGAACGCCACGATGCCGGGGTTGCGGGATGCGCCGCCGAGCGGCAGGTAGCGCTGCAGCCACTGGGACAGCCCGACGAGGGCCCCGGGCACGTCCTGCCACAGGCCCCGGAGCGGAGCGGACGATGCCGTCGCCGTGAGGAGCAGCGAGCCGAGGACGGCGGAGCTGATGAAGATCGCCCCGCCCCGCAGGTACAGCGCGGTGACCGTCGCGGGATCGCCGATCCGTCGCCTCAGCCAGTTCGACCGTTCGTCGAACGCGTGCGAGCGGGTCAGGAGTGTCAGCGCGGCGAGCGAGAACAGGATCATGAGGCCGAGCTGGTCATTCAGCGTCAGGGACATGTTTCCGAGCAGGACCAGGCCGGTGACGATCACCGCGTCGAGCGACCGGCGGTGGCCAAAGACCGCATACGCGGCGAACTGTCCGGTCGCCCACACCAGCGCCCCGATGGCGATGAAGTAGTGGCCGTACTCGCTCGTTACCGGCCGGCCCTCGAGGGCGAGGTCCACCCAGACGCGGACCACGATCTCCGCCGCCTCGCGGTACCGCGCGGCGAGCGCGGCCGGACCCCAGCCGGTAACGGCGTCGCCAAGGACGATCCCCCCGGCACTGATCGGCAGGATGAGCGCGGCGAACGCGACGCCGAGCAGGTGCGTTGTCCAGCGCCCCCAGCCGAGCTTGGGCCCGATGAACCCGACCAGGACGCCGGCAAGGCCGACCGCGGGCAGGAAATCGGTGAGTGACCCGCCGCCCTTGACCCACTTGGCATCATCGATGGACCAGCTCAACGCCACGATCATCAAGGCGACGCCGGCGAGCGTCAGCCAGCCCTCCGCTGGGCCGGCGAAGAGCCGGCGAAGGCGGGTCGGTCCCGGGTCGAAGGTATCTGCGGTCGCGGTCGCGGCGGTCATCCGACGAGTGCCTCCCCGAGCGGCCGCGTCGCGCGCACGGTGTGGATCATCATGTCGTACTCGGACAGGGCATGGCGGAGTGCGCGGACGCGCTGGGCGCGGAGAGCCTGGTCGGCCTCGTCCTCGGCCTCGGGCGGGAGGCCCTGGAACCGCAGCTCCTCGTCGCGCGAGTGGCGCACGTATCCCGCGATGTCGAAGCTGACCACGACGCACCCGACCCCGCGAGCCCGGAGGGTGGCCAGCGGCTTGACCCAGCCGCGATCCAGCGACGGCGTAACGAGGACCACGGTCATCCCCCGTCGGATGCGCGGGACCGTCGCAACCAGGGCCTCGGCAAGCGGTGAGGCACCGTCCCCGTCCACGGCGGCAAGGAGCTGCATGATCTTGAGATGCTGGCGTCCACCGCGGTCGGGTGGGAGCTGCGCCAGGCGGTGGGCGTTGACCGTGAGCCCGACCGCGCGATTCTCCTGGATCGCCCGGTCAGCGATGGAGGCAGCGGCCCGGACGGCCACCTCGACCGTGGACTCGTCACCCTGGCCGACATGCGCAGCTCGTTCCAGGTCCAGCACGATCCAGGCGTCGGCCGTCTGCTCCAGATCAAACTCCTTGACCTGGATGTCACCGTGACGGGCGGTAGACCGCCAGTGGATCCGATTGAACGCGTCCCCCGGCGCCCACGGTCGGACGGTCGTCGCGAGCAGCGAGGTCTGGAGCGTGCGCTCGGGGGTGGCATGACTGCCGTCCAGGTTCGCCGAGGGGAGCTTCCAGAGCGGTAGCGCCTCGATCCGCGGATATACCACGACGGTCACGCCGGTCCCGACCGCGGCCGAGGACTCGAAGAAACCGAACGGGTCGCCGGTCCGGATCTGGAGGGGCTCCACGCGGAAATGGCCACGCCTGGTGAGGGGCGTCCGAACCAGCCAGGACCGCTCCGAGCGAGCGCCGAGCGACAACGCGCGGCCGGGCAGTCCGGCCGGAAGGGAGGTTGGGTTGTGGACCTCCAGCCAGAACTTCGGGACCCGGCTCGTGTTGCGCAGGGTGTACGTCACGCGGAGGCGGTCACCGACGTGCCCGGAGAGCTGGTTGACCGCGTAGCCAGCCTCAAGGTCCGACAGGCCCAGGCGGGTCAAGACGTACGAGCCCCCGACGATGAGGATCGCCAGGTAGACGAGGTAGAAGAGGAAGGACAGGCCCGTCGAGAACGCGGCCACGACCAGCACCCCGCCGATGACCAGGAGCTGGAGCCGGCGCAGCATCCGCGTACCCTCGCGCTCGCCTGGTCGCCGATCAGGCCTCGGCCGCTCGCGACCGTGGCGCGACCTCGCGCGGCCCGCGGGACTCGCCGCCCGATCCCGTGGGGTTGATTCCCTCGATCGGCGTCGTCTCGAGCAACTCCGCGACAACCTGGGCGGGATGGATGTCGTGGATGGACGAGCTGGTCTTGATGATCAGGCGGTGGGCCAGGGCCGACTCGGCGAGCGTCTTCACGTCGTCGGGGAGGACGTAATCCCGACCGAGCAGGCCAGCCAGCGCCTGGCCGGCACGGTAGAGCGCAATGGAGCCGCGCGGCGAGGCGCCAAGATACACGTCCGGATGCGTTCGGGTGGCCCCCACGAGACGGACGATGTACTCGGCGACGGTCGGGTCCACGTAAACCTCGCGGACCGCCGCCTGCATCTCCCGGAGCTCCTCCACGGAGCAGACGACCTCGACCTCGTCGATCGGGTGGCGCCGCTTCTGCTCGTCGAGGATCACGATCTCCTCGACCGCCTGCGGGTACCCGAGCTTGATCCGGAGCATGAACCGGTCGAGCTGGGCCTCCGGCAGGGCGAACGTCCCCTCGTACTCGATGGGATTCTGGGTCGCGATGACGAGGAACGGGTCCGGCATCGGCCAGGTGATCCCGTCCACGGTCGCCTGGCGCTCCTCCATGCATTCGAGGAGCGCGGACTGGGTCTTTGGCGTCGCCCGGTTGATCTCGTCGACCAGCACGACCTGGCTCATGATCGGCCCCGGGCGGAATTCGAACTCCTGGGTCTTCTGGTTGTAGATCGACAGGCCGGTGACGTCCGACGGGAGCAGGTCGGGCGTGAACTGGATCCGCCGGAAGGTAGAGCCGAGGCTCTTCGCGATCGCCTTCGCGAGCACCGTCTTGCCCGTGCCCGGCACGTCCTCGATGAGGAGGTGGCCGCGACACAGCAGCGCCACGAGAGCGAACCGGACCTCGCGATGCTTGCCCACGATGACGCGCTCGACGTTCGCGAGGACGCGGTCGCCCGTCTCCTGGATCCTGGTCATCCGTCTCCCTCGCCTCGGGGTATGGCGTGCCGCCGGCCCTGAGGGGACCCGCGGCATCATTGGATGGTACGCCCGGGACGCCCGAAAGGTTGTGTGTGTGACTGATCGGAGGCGAGCCGCAGGCGCGGCGCCTTCGTCCTGGGCCGTCATGCGCGGCCGCAGGCACGGCGCCGCACGCTGCGCTGTCAGCGTCCGGCGGCTTCCTCCGCCGCGACGGCGGCCCCCACGATCCCGGCATCGTTCCCCATCGCCGCGGGCACGACCTCGGCGTGGGCCGTCAGGAGCGGCAGGAAGTGCGCCGCGCCGCGCGAAATTCCGCCGCCGATGATGATCAGGTCCGGCGAGAACAGACGCTCCACGGTCCGGAGGTACTCGTCGACGGCTCGGGCCCAGCGAACCCAGCCCCACCGTTGCTGGGTCTTGACGATCGCAGCCGCTCGATGCTCGCCCCGCCGGCCGCGAATCTCGAGGCGACCGAGCTCCGTATTCGGGAGCAGGCGGCCATCGATGAAGAACGCCGAACCGATCCCCGTGCCGAATGTGAGCATCATCACGGTCCCGCCTCGTCCCGTGCCGGCGCCGAAGCGCATCTCGGCGATCCCGGCCGCGTCGGCATCATTGACG
>JBKJVO010000278.1:0-4419 GCA_046717305.1 Candidatus Limnocylindrales bacterium | reverse complement strand
CTGGTGCGGCCCATGATCGGGAAGAGCAACACCGGTTTCTTGGCGAACCTGAAGCGGGTGCTCGAGCAGGAGCCGCCGCGAGAGTAGATAACCGGCGACTCTCCTCTGCTGGACGAGGTCCCCTCATCACTAGCCGTCGCGGACGGCGTACGAGATCGCTTCCTCCATGTCCATCGCGTAGCCTTCCGCGGTGGCTCGCTCGAAGGCCTCGTCGCCGAGCGCGCGGCGTGCATCACCCTCCGGATCGCCGAGCCGCCGCATGATCTCAGGTACCGGTCCTCCGCCGGCGTCGCGCCGGATCCTCGCCGCGGCGCCAGCGAGCCGCGCCGCCCGCCCGTGGCGCCCTTCGGACGAGGCAACGAACGCGAGACCCGTGATCGTCATTCCCACCATCACCATGTTGCCGGCGTCACGAGACATCGCAAGCGCTTCGCGGATATGACGTGCCGACGCGGCCAGATCGCCGGCCTGCCGCTCGGCCGCGCCGAGTGCCGCCAGACTCAGCACGACCTGCGAGGTGGCCCCGGCCTCGCGCTGGACGGCGATGGCCTCGCGGAGCGGCTCGATCGCCGCCGCTGGATTGCCCCGAAACACCTCGACGAAGCCCAGACGGCCTCGGAAGTCTGCCGCCAGGGCCCGGTCCCCGGCCTCCTCCGCGCTGGCCAGGCCCTCTTGCAACAGGACGACGGACTGCTCGAGGTCGCCCGCGGCGCGCACCAGCACCTCGAGCGTAATGAGCGCATGTGCGAGTAGGAGGGCATCCCCCAGCTCGCGAGCGATCCCGGCCGCCTCCTCCAGGCAGGCTCGAGCCGCTTCCGAGTCGTTCTGCCAGATCTCGATGCTGGCAAGCGTCGTCAGCGCGCGGGCGCGGACTGCGTCTCGACTCCGCGACTGCGGCAGGGCGAGCAGGCGCTCGAACCAGGCTCGGCCCTCTGCCAGATCGCGCCCGGGCCAGAGCGGCCACACCGCGGCCGCCGCGCGGAGCCCAATGTCAGCCTCGCCGGTCTCGACGGCCCACGCCAGTGCGGCGCGCAGGTTGTCGCGCTCCACGTCGATTCGCTCGACCGATGCAGCGTCGTGCTGGCGGGCGAACTGCTCTGTCTGCTCGGCCAGCGCCCGGAAGTAGTCTGCGTGCCGACGTCGCACGGCATCCTGCTCCCCCGATTCTGCGAGCCGCTCGGTCGCGTACTCGCGGATGGTTTCGAGCATCGCGAACCGGGCGTCGTCGGCCACATCTTCAACGCGGCGGACGAGGCTCTGGTCGACGAGCGAGCCGAGCCCGTCGAGAACGGACAGCGAGAGGTCCTGCGCGCACACCGCCTCGGCGGCATCCAGCGTCCAGCCGCCGCTGAACGCGGCGAGTCGGGCGAACAGGCGCTGCTCCTCGGGCTGGAGGAGGTCGTGCGACCAGTCGATCGCCGCGCGCAGCGTCTGTTGCCGGGCGGGGAGGTCGCGGGCGCCGCCCGTCAGCACGCTCAGCCTCGTTCCCAGCCGAGCCAGAATCGCGTCCGGGGCCAGGAGCTTCGCTCGGCCGGCCGCGAGCTCGATCGCCAGCGGGAGCCCATCCAGCTGGACCGTGATCTGCCCGATGGCTGACGCGTTCTCGGGGGTCAGTCGAAACCCTGGGCGCACGGCCGCGACGCGTTCGACGAAGAGCCGCACGGCCTCATATCCGCCAAGCCTCGCGACATCAGGACGCTCGACGCTGTCCGGGAGCCCGAGGGGCGGGACCTGGACCTCCTGCTCGCCCGCAAGATGCAGGGGGACGCGGCTTGTGGCCAGCACCGTCAACCTAGGAGCGGCATCGAGGAGCCGACCGACGACCGTGGCCGCTTCGACGAGGTGCTCCAGGTTGTCGAGGACGAGCAGCAGGTGACGGTCGCGGAGGTGGTCGACCAAGGTGTCGAGCGGGTCACGGCCGGGCAGCTCGCGTACCAGCAGCGCCCGCGCGATCGTCGTGGGTACGAGGCTCGCATCGGTGATCGGGCTCAGATCGGCGAGGTACACGCCGTCGGCGAAGCGCCCGAGCTCGTCGGCCGCGACCTTCAGGGCCAGTCGCGTCTTGCCGATCCCGCCCGGCCCAGTGAGCGTGAGGAGACGCACCCGGTCGAGGAGGGCGGTGACCTCTGCGACCTCACCCTCGCGGCCGACGAACGATGTCCGTTGCGGCGGAAGGTTCGTCTGCCGGGCGTCCAGGGTTCGGATCGGCGGGAACTCGTCGGGCAGGCCGTCGATCACGAGCTGGTAGAGGTGCTCCGACTGCTCGATGTCCTTCAGCCGGTGCATGCCCATGTCGCGCAAGCCCACCCCGATTGGCATGGCGTTCTCGACGAGCGCCCGGGTCGCGTCCGAAACGAGGACCTGTCCGCCGTGGCCGGCGGCGGCGATCCGGGCGGCACGGTGCACGTCGAGCCCGACGTAGTTGGCTCCGCCCAGGACGCCCTCCCCGGTATGAACGCCCATCCGGACCCGCACGACGTGTCCAGCAGGCCACGGGTGGCCGGACAGGGCGCGCTGGGCTTCGACCGCAGCACGGAGCGCCCCTGCCGCTGTCGGGAACGCGGCAAAGAACGCGTCGCCCTCGGTCTGAACGACGACGCCACCAGCGGCGGCGATCGCCTCCCCGAGCATCCGGTCATGGGCGGCGAGGATATCGCGGTACCCCTCGCCGACCCGCTGAAGCAGTTGGGTCGACCCCTCGATGTCGGTGAACAGGAACGTCACGGTCCCGGTCGGCAGATCAGGCATCTGGCACCCTCGCCGGCATCGTAGAGCCTGAGGCCCATCCATAGAAGCGGTCGCGAGGCCTGGTTCGTTCCGCGCAGGCATGAACCTACCCGCTGAGGCTGGACGTCAACTTACACCACTGGACTGGACGTGACCGAGGCGTTGGCGAGGCAATCCACGGACCGATGCGAACGGGTGAAAGGGTTCGGATAAGGGTTCAGATGGCACCCAATCGGGGGCATTCCGGCTCGATCTGAACACGAATCCGGCCGATGGATGAGTGCTGGTGCCGCATACCGGATGCTAGTCGGATCGTCGCATGCGGCCCACCAAGCTCACGTGCGACCTCGTGGAGACGCATGGGAGGCATGGGTCACATGCCATAAGGGTTCAGATAAGGGTTCAAGAGTGGCGACCAAGCGGTCAGACTGCCGTCGGCAAGCATCGATGCCGTGATGTCCCACTCGGGCTACATGCTGATGGACGACCCGGCTTCTGCAAGATCCGACCGGCACGGCGTGACGCCGAAACCGCTGCCGTCAGTCAGCGAGGCTCGCGGCGTATGCCACCGCCTCGTCGAGGGTCATGCTTCGACCCCGGGCCAGCTCCTTTTCAACGGCCTCTGAACCGATCGCCTGACGGGCATTCTCTTCGACGTCTTCGACCCGGGTGAACATCAGGGGTGCCGATGCACCAGTCGTCGAGATGAGCGCGGCCGAGGCGCCCATCAGCCGCATGGCCTCGGTGTGGCGACCGTTTTCGGACTCGAGCGCTGCGATCGAATCAAGAGAGGCGCCGATGCCCGGCAGGTTCCGGGCCTCGCTGTGCATCTGCAACGCCTCGACGTAGCGCGCCCGTCCCTCGCGTTGTTGACCAAGGAGCCGATGCACCCGGCCCGTCTCGCCGAGCGTCCATGCGATCTGAAAACGGTCGCCAGCAATTCGAAAGAAGCGGAGCGCTTCCTCGAGGAGCCTGAGCCCGCTCTGCGGGTCACCGCCGATGGCTTCAACGAGGCCCAGCCGGGCCTGATTTTGCGCCACGAGGTCGGGGCGCCTGATCTCCGTTGCCAGTGCGAGGCTTGCCTCGAACCGGCGCCGGGATTCCGGGTAGTCCCCTCGCATTACCGGCACAAACGCGAGGTTGTACAGCGCCTCAACCTCGGCGTCGCGGTCTCCCGTCTGACTGCTGATTCGCACCGAGGACTCGTACGCGTTCTCCGTCGCCTCCGCGTCCGAAAGCCAGTACGCCAGTCCCCCGAGAGCGGTGTACGCCTTCGCCCGGATCGGAGAAAGGAATTCAGGCTGCAACGAGAGCAACGCCTCGAGCCATGCGCGACCCTCCCGCAGGTAGCCGCGCTGCAGCCAGAAGCGCCACAGGGCGGCGGCAAGCCGCAGGCCGGTCTCCGCGTCGGCCACCTTCAGAACGCGGCTCAGAGCTGTCCGGACGTTGTCGTGCTCGCGTTCGAATCGGTCAAGCCAGGCGACCTGCTCCGGGCCCATGAAATGGGCTTCCGCGACCTCGGCGAGATCGCGGTAGTAGCCGATGTGACGCGCGCCGACGGCATCCACGGTGTCATCGGCCTCCAGCCGGTCGTGTGCGTTCTAGCGGCTCGGCTCCAGCATACGGAAGCGCGCCTCGCCCCGTCCGCCCTACCGCCCCCCCAGGCTGGGATCCACGAGCGAGGCCAGTCCA
>JBKJVO010000277.1:0-5288 GCA_046717305.1 Candidatus Limnocylindrales bacterium | reverse complement strand
GGCGAGGTCGTCTCCGGGCGGGTCCCGCTGTTCTTCAACCACTACGTGGTGATGGGCATCGTCCGGCCGGCGGGGCCGATGGAGCCCGGCCGGTTCTACCGGAACGGCGTTGCCGACGAGATGCTTTTCGTCCACGAAGGGACCGGGGTCTGCGATACGATCTTCGGGCCGCTCCGTTATGGCCCGGGCGACTATCTCGTCCTCCCGATCGGGACGACCTGGCGCCTGGACCCGGACGAGAGATCAGCCCAGCGGATGCTCTGGCTGGAGTGCCCGAGCGAGATCGAACCGCCGAAGCGCTACCGGAACGACTACGGCCAGCTTCTGGAGCACGCCCCGTATTCCCAGCGCGACATCCACGCCCCGGACGAGGTCCCGCCCCGCGAGGATATGGGTGAATTCGTCGTCGACGTCCGCTCGACCGACAAGGTCACGGCGTACCACTACCGGTCCCACCCGTTCGATCTCGTCGGCTGGGACGGCTATCTGTGGCCGTTCCGGTTCAACATCGCCGACTTCCAGCCGATCACCGGGCGCGTCCACCAGCCGCCCCCGGTTCACCAGACGTTCCAGGCCCGGAATTTCGTGGTCTGCTCCTTCGTGCCGCGCAAGTTCGACTATCACCCGCTCGCGATCCCGGCGCCGTACAACCACTCGAACATCAACTCGGATGAGGTCATCTACTACGTGGCCGGCAACTTCATGAGCCGCCGCGGCGTGGAGATCGGGTCGTTCACCGATCACCCGGCCGGAATCCCGCACGGCCCGCACCCGGGCACGGTCGAGGCCTCGATCGGCAGGGACGCGACCGAGGAGCTGGCGGTCATGGTGGATACGTTCCACCCGCTCTTCCTGACGAGGGAGGCGATGGCCCTCGACGACGACCGCTATCCGTACTCGTGGCTGCCGCCCGAGGCGGGCGAGGCCGCCCGGGAGGCCTCCGAGCTCGCGGAGCGCGGCCCGGAAGCGTTCCCGGACTGATCTGGGAGAGCGAACCAATGACCGAGGAGCGGCGTCTGGTCACGGTCCTCTTCGCCGATGTCGTCGGCTCGACGGCGATGGGCGAGGAGCTCGATCCCGAGGATGTCCGCGCCCTGCTCGCCCGACTGTTCGCCATCGCGCGGGACGCCGTCGAGCGGCATGGCGGGCGGCTCGAGAAGTTCATCGGGGACGCGATCATGGCGATCTTCGGGCTTCCAATCGCGCACGACGACGATGCGGCTCGAGCGCTGTCTGCGGCCCTGGACCTGCGCGATCGCGTTCGGGACGATCCGGCCCTCGGGGAGCGCCTCGCGATCCGGCTCGGCGTGAACGGCGGCGAGGTGATCGCGACGCGCGACCGGGATGCTCAGGAGTTCCTGGTGACGGGCGATCCCGTGAATACCGCCGCCCGGTTGCAACAGGCGGCCGAGCCATGGGCAATCCTCGTCGGCGAGCGGACCGTCCGCACGGTCGGCGACCGATTCGAGTTCGGGTCCCCCGTGGAAATCCTGGCCAAGGGCAAGGCGAATCCAATGGTCGCCCGGCCCCTTCAGGGTTTCGCGCCGACGACGAGTGGCCGTGCCCGCAGCCATCGGCTCGTGGGCCGGGACGCGGACCTGATCCAGCTCGAGCTGACGGCCCGCCGGGCATTCGAGGAGCGCCGGCCCTACATGGTCAACATCGTGGCGCCGGCCGGCGTGGGGAAGTCGCGTCTGCTGGAGGAATTCCTCGACCGGCTCGAGCCCGGTGTGCGGGTCGCCCTCGCCCAGTGCCTGCCCTATGGCCAGCGGCTGACGTACTGGCCAATGCGGGCGATCCTGCTGTCGATCGTCGGCCTCGGCGACGAAGCGAACCCCGAAGAGGTCCGTGACGCGCTTGTCACGTGGCTCCGCGAGGGGTCAGACCCCGAGCCGGACCGGACGGCGGGGCTGCTCGCGTCGACGATCGGCGCCTCCGAGGGCGAGTCCGGGGATCGCATCGCCCTGTTTGGTGCCTGGCGGCGGTTCGTCGAGCTGGCCGCCGAGCGTTCGCCGCTCGTCCTGGTGATCGAGGACCTCCACTGGTCGAGCGACAGCCTGCTCGACCTCGTCGAGGCGATCCTCCAGCCTCGGGCCGATGTGCCGCTGCTGATGATCGCGCTGGCGCGGCCGGAGCTCCTCGATCGCCGTCCCAGCTGGGGCGGGGGCCGCCGGAATGCCGTCTCCATCGCGCTGGAGCCCCTCGCTGAATCCGCCGTGGCCACGCTCGTGGCCGATCTCCTCGAGTCGCCCGCCGCGGAGATCGTGGCCGCCGTCGTGGACCGCGCGGAGGGGAATCCGTTCTATGCCGGGGAGATCGTGCGCTCGCTCGTGGATCGCCTGGGCGCGGCACCCGAGGCGGCGTCCGTTTCAGCTGCCATCGCCGCCCTCCCGGATACGGTTCAGGGAACGGTCCTGGCGCGCCTCGATGCGCTCGACCCGGCGGCGCGTCGGCTCGTCCAGCTCGGCGCGGTGCTCGGACGAGCGTTCCAGCCGCGGGCCATCCCGTTTCTGGAGCCCGACCTCGCCGACCAGGTCCTCGAGGCCGCCGTGGACGCCCTCGTTGAGCGCGACCTCGTCCGGCCATCCGGCCCCGGGGCCATGACCTTCCGGCACATCCTGATCCGTGAGGTCGCCTACGGCACGCTGCCTCGGGCCGAACGGGCCCGGCTGCACGCCGCCGCCGGGACCTGGCTGGAAGGCGAGGCGGTCGGGTCCGGCCGAGAGGACGAACTCGCCGAGCTCGTCGCGTTTCATCTTCGTGAGGCCGTCGTCCTTGGTTCGCTCCTCGGCGAATCGCTGCCCCCGGACCTGTCGACGCGCGCCGTCAGCTGGCTGCGTCGCGCAGCCGAGGTCGCCGGCGAGGCGGCAGCCAGCGTCGAGGCCGCGCGCCACCTTCAGGCAGCCATCGCGCTGGCACCTCCGGAAGCGAGCGCCGAGCTGTACGAGGCACTCGGCGATGCGTGGATCACGGGCGATCAGGCCGTCGAGGCGTACGAACGCGCCTACACGCTCGGCGGGGAGTTCGGCCTGGGGGCAGACCAGCAGCTGCGGACCCTCGCCCAGAAGACCATCGTCGAGACGCGCTGGCTCGGATCCGTGACGCGGCGTTACGAAGACAGGGAGCTCCGGACGTTCGTCGGCGAACTCGCCGAGATGGATCGAACGGCCAGCGACGAGCGATCGCGGGGGATGGGCCTGCTGGCCCAGGCCTTCCTGCCCGGAGCGATGGAGTCGCGAGACCAGGCGGACGTCGACGGCGGGAGGCGGGCGGCGGACCGTGCCCTCGAGCTGGGGACGCGACTCGGCGACGTCGACCTCCAGAGTGCCGCACTGGACGCGCTCTCCGTCACCGCGCTGGACGACGATCGCGCCATCAGCGTTTTGGGCTACGTGCGAAAGCGGCTCGAGCTGCCGGGAATCGCGGCGGCCGAACGCCTCGATGCGCTGAACATGACCGCCTGGGCAAACCTTCTCCTTGGCGATCTCCACGTCAGCGAGCGCGCCGCGGCACAGGTTCGCGAGGGACTTGCCGCGGGGCAGGCATCGGGCTACGTCATGGGCGCCGGTGCGTGGCGAACCGAGGCCCTGTGGACGCTCGGGCGGTGGGACGACGCCCTCGTCGAGGCGGGCCGATCCGAACGGGCGTGGCACGAATCGGAGATCTACGCAGCGGGGTTTGCCGTCAACGGGTTTCTGGCCGCGCTATCGATCTGCGAGGCGCGCCGGGACGCGGTCGGCAGCGATCGCTGGAGATCCAACGCCGAGACGATCCTCGGTCGGACCAGCTCGGCCTCGCGCATCCAGCGACTGCGGGCGTTCATCCGGAACGACTTCGCCGAGTTGTCCGAGCGGGTCATCGCCGACCACCGGGCGTTCTTCGGCCGGCTGGATTACGTGCACCGGGCGATCGAGCGCGTGGTCGATCGGCGGTTCCCGATTCCCGAGCCAGTCCTCCGCGAGCTCCTTGTCTACACCGCCGAACGAGAGCTGCGCGTCCTCCACGCCCACGCGGGTCGCGGTCTCGGGATTCTCTACGGCGACCTGGCCGAGCTCCAGTCCGCGCTGACGGCATTTGAGGCGATGGGCGCGCGACCGTTCGTCGCCAGGGCGCAGGCGGAGCTCGGCATTCGGACCGGCGACGGTGATCTCCTGGAGGCCGGCGTGGCCGAGCTCGAGCGCCTGGGCGACGTCGACCACCTCGCGCGGGTCATCGCGGAGGCCGCGGCCGTCGGGATGCCGGCCATACGCTAGGGAGCGCCTCCGAGTGGCTGCCGGCACACCCAGGTCACGTCCGGCGGCGCATCATATGAGGATGACCGACGCTGCTCGCGACACCATCCGTCGACGGATCCTCGACGGCGAGACCTTGTTCGGCGCCTGGACCGACATGGCCTCGCCGCTGGCCACCGAGATCACCGGCCGTGCCGGGTACGACTGGCTCATCGCGGACCTGGAGCATGGCGTCGGGACGGAGGCGGAGCTGCTCCCCGTCCTGCTCGCCGCCGAGCTGAGCGGAGCGGCCGCGTTCGTCAGGCCCCAGTCCGGTGAGCGCCTTCGGATCGGCCGAGCGCTGGACATGGGTGCCGCCGGGATCATGGTCCCGCGCCTGGACACCGCCGCCCAGGCCGAGGAGGCGGTCACCTTCCTGCGCTACCCGCCGGAAGGCGTTCGTGGGGTCGCCCTCAGGACACGTGGGGCGCGTCTGGGAACGGTGGGTCACGGCGATGTCCGCACGATCAACCGCGACATCGTCGGGATCATCCAGATCGAATCGCCGAGCGCAGTTCGCGAGTCAGACGCGATCGCGGCCATCGACGGCGTGGACGTCCTGTTCGTGGGTCCCGCGGACCTCTCGCATTCGCTCGGCGTACCCGGCCAATTCAACGATCCGGTGTACCTGGCCGCGCTCGACACCGTGATCGCGGCGTGCCGCAGCCACGGCAAGGCTGCCGGGGTCCTGCTCTACGATCACGCGGCGTTCGGACCGCACCTCGATCGCGGGTTCCGGTTCGTCGGCGTCGGTTCGGAAGGATCGTTCATCGCGGAAGGTGCGAGGGCCGCGCTCGCGACGGCGCGGGCCGGGGTTCGCTGAGCCAGTAGCGCCGGCTGCGCGGTGGACCGACCGGCGCCATCACGCTCGACGCGCCACCAGGTCTCCCGACGCGGCGGTCCTGCGGCCGTCCAGCGGCCGTCCAGCCCCGTGCGAGGGGCGGACTGTCGCCGCCACCTACTCGTCGGCGATCCGGAGCTTGCTGGCGCGCGGGGCCGTCGGGCCCGTCTGCGCGA
>JBKJVO010000276.1:0-3305 GCA_046717305.1 Candidatus Limnocylindrales bacterium | reverse complement strand
GGGTCGAGGGCATCGACTTCGAGGCGGCGCCCGGCGAGCTCGTCGCCCTCGTCGGCCCGTCAGGGTCCGGCAAGACGACGACGACCTACCTCCTGCCGCGCCTGTACGACGTGGACGCCGGCGGGATCGAGATCGACGGGACGGACATCCGGCAGCTGACGCTCGCCTCGCTCGGGTCCGTCATCGGGTTCGTCACCCAGGAGACGTACCTCTTCCACTCGAGCGTCAGGGACAACCTGACCTACGCGAAGCCGGAGGCGACGCAGGCGGAGCTGGAGACGGCGGCCCGTGCCGCCGCGATCCACGACCGGATCATGGATCTCCCAGAGGGCTACGACACGATCGTCGGCGAGCGCGGCTACAAGCTGTCCGGCGGCGAGAAGCAGCGCGTCGCGATCGCGCGGGTGCTCCTGAAGGACCCGCGGATCCTCATCCTCGACGAGGCGACCTCCGCCCTCGATACCGTGAGCGAGCGACTCATCCAGGCCGCGCTGGAGCGACTGGAGCGCGGCCGGACCACGATCGCGATCGCCCATCGCCTGTCCACGATCCTCCGGGCGAACCAGATCCTCGTCTACGACGGCGGCCGGATCGTGGAGCGCGGCACCCACGCCGAACTGCTCGCGGCCGGCGGCCTCTACGCCCGGCTCTATCACGAGCAGTTCGAAGCGCCGAGGCCAGGGCCAGGGACGGGCGCCGCGACCGGATAGGGTCGATCCGGCCCACCGTATATGCTCCCCTTCCGCGGAAACACTGCAGACACATCGACCTAGCAAGGATGGATTCGCTCGCTTCCCGCCCGTCGATACGAGGTCCGCACGTTCCGATGACCACGCTCCGCACCGCCACGCTCGTCCACACGAAGGGGATGCGCTTCGACACGACGACCGGCACCGGTCGCACGTTCGCCTGGGGAGACGAGGCGGCGGAGAACGAGCTGAGTCCGATGGAGACGGTCGCGGTGGCACTCGCCGCGTGCAGCGCCATGGATGTCATCTCGATCGCGCTCAAGAAGCGACAGGGCATCGACCGGTATGCGATCCATGTCCGGGCCGAGCAGCGGGACGACTACCCCCAGGTCCTGACGCGAGTGGACGTAACACACGAGGTCGAGGGACGCCGTGTGGACGAGGCGGCCATCCGTCGGTGCATCGAGCTGTCGGCGACGAAGTACTGCCCGGTGAACGCGATGCTCTCGGCGGGCGCGACGGAGGTCCACCACCGGTACATCGTCCGGAAGACCGGCCCGGGCGCCTTCGAGGCGGAGGGTGAGGTGATCGTCACCGGACCGTATCGGCGGCCCGACATCGTTCCCTGACCGCCGTCTGATGCATGACTATGCATTGGTGTGTATAGTCATGCGGCAATGGCAGCGAACGACGGCACCCCAGTCCGGGTAGGGATCATCGGCGCGACCGGGTATGTCGGCGGCGAATTGATCCGGCTGCTGACGCGCCATCCCTCGGTTGAGCTCGTCGGCCTGACCGGGCGGGACCGGCACGGAGAGCACGTCGCGGGTGTTCACCCGCACCTCGTCACGACCGGGCTGACGCTCGAGTCCGAGCTCGTCGGGGAGGTGGACGCGGTCTTCCTGGCACTGCCGCACGCAGCGGCGGCGGAGCGTGTCCCGGAGCTTCTCGAGCGCGGGATCACGGTCATCGATCAGGGGCCGGACTTCCGGCTTCGAGATGCCGCCGACTACCCACGCTGGTACGGGTTCGAGCATCCCCATCCGGAGTTGCTGGACCGAGCCGTGTATGGGCTGCCGGAGCTGCACCGGGCCGAACTCGTGGGGGCGGGCGCTGCGCGGGCCGCCGGGATGGCGGCGATCGTGGGGTCGCCGGGCTGCTATCCGACGGCGACGCTCCTCGCGCTCGCGCCGCTGGCACGGGCCGGGCTCATTGACGACGTCGTCGTGGATGCAAAGAGCGGCCTGAGCGGCGCCGGTCGCGAGGCGAAGGCGGACATGCTCTTCGCGGAGGTCAACGAGAGCGTCCGCGCATACGGCGTGTTCACGCATCGCCATACGGCCGAGATGGAGCAGGAGCTGGGCGTTCGCGAGCTCGACTTCCTGCCGCACCTCATTCCGATGACCAGGGGCATCCTCGCCGCCTGCCACGTTCGGCCGACGCGTCAGGTCACGCAGGCTGAGCTGGACGCGCTGTACGCCGAGGCGTACGACCCGGAGCCGTTCGTCACGGTGGTATCCGCCCCGCCGGCGACCGGCCAAGTCCTCGGCAGCAACCACGCCCGGGTGTTCGTGCGAGCGGACGAGCGCACGGGTCGGGTCCTCGCGATCGGGGTGATCGACAACCTCGTGAAGGGCGCTGCGGGCCAGGGCGTCCAGGCGTTCAACCTCGTCTTCGGGCTGCCAGAGACGGCGGGGCTCCAGGCGCTGCCGCTCGCCCCGTGACCGACATGACGACCGAGGTCGACGTCCGCTCTCCTGTCGCGCCGGTCCTGCCGGCGGTGGAGCGGCGCGCCCGCCTCCCCGCCGGGTTCGTCGCGGGCGGGCGCGCCGCCGGCATCAAGGCGAGTGGCCGCCCGGACCTCGCGCTCATCGTGACGATCGACGGCCCGGCCGCCGCGGCTGCGGTCTTCACCCCGAACACCCTCGCAGCAGCGCCGGTTCGGCTGTCCCGCGCCGCCCTCGCGGCATCGCACGGCTGGGCGCGGGCGATCGTGTCCACGAGCGGCAGCGCGAACGCGGCCACGGGCGCGGCGGGAGACGCGGATCAGGCGCGCGTCGGGGACCTGGTCGCCGATGCGCTCGGGATCGACGTGGGCGAGGTCCTGCATCTTTCCACCGGGATCATCGGGACGCGGCTGCCGCTCGACCGGGTCGCCGCGGGCATCGACGCGCTCGTGCCGGAGCTCGCGGCGACGGACGCCGGGCTTGAGGCGGCCGCCGTCGCGCTCCTCACCACGGATTCGAAGACCAAGGCTGCGACAGTCACCGTCGCGCTCCCGGGTCCAGATGGAACGGTCCACGACGTTCGCGTCACAGGGATCGCGAAGGGGGTCGGGATGATCCATCCGCGGATGGCGACGATGTTGTCGGTCCTGCTCACGGACGCAGTGGCCGCGCCGGAACTCCTGGCCGCGATCCTGCGGCCCGCGACTGCCCGGACCTGGGACCAGCTCTCCGTGGACGGCGACACGAGCACCAACGACACAGTCTTCCTGCTGGCGTCCGGTGCATCTGCCGCGGCCGGCGCGGCGCCGGTCCTTGCCGGCACTCCCGCCGCGGCCGCGCTCGCCGGAGCCGTGGAGGCCGTGGCCCGGGACCTTGCGCGCCAGCAGGC
>JBKJVO010000275.1:0-4593 GCA_046717305.1 Candidatus Limnocylindrales bacterium | reverse complement strand
GGATGTTCTCGAGCTCGATCGTCTGGGCCGTCGGCGGGATCGCGTCCGTGTCCAGCTCGGCCAGCTTCTGATACTGGTCGAGGATGTGGTTGAGCTGGGCCTGGAGTCGGTCGAGTTCGTCGGGCGTCATGCCGAGGCGGGCGAGATGCGCGACATGCTCGACATCGGAGCGGGAGAGTCCGGCCACGGCCGGATCATAGCCGAGCAGCCCGTCCCGACCGGTACGATGGAGCGCGTGGCCGGCCCCGCGACCCGCTCAACCATCCGCCCGATGCGACCGGACGACGTCGCACCGGCAACGGACGCGATCCTGCGCGCGGACTGGGGCGATCGGCGCACCTGGTTCGAGTTCGCGACGAGCCAGCCCGAGTGTCGCCCGGTCGTGGCGGAGATCGGTGAGCAGGTGGCGGGCACGGGCGTCGGAACCGCCAACGGAGTCGTCGGCTGGGTCGGCACGATCTGGGTTGATCCTGCCCACCGCGGCGCCGGCCTCGGGCGCGCGCTCACGCAGGCGGTCATCGACGGCCTGGAGGCCGCGGGCTGCCGGACGCTCCTGCTCGTCGCGACGGACCAGGGTCTGCCGCTCTACGCACGGATGGGCTTCCGGCTCCAGACGCGTTATCGGATCCTGGAGGCCCCGGGGCTCGAGTCGAGCGAGACCCTGCCGGACGCCGGAATCCGGCCGTTCACGCCCGGCGACCTCGATGCGATCCTGGCGTTGGACCGCGCCGCCACCGGCGAGGATCGCGGCCACGCGATCCGGCGTTTCGTCGCACCCGAAGGCACAAAGGTGCTGGCGGCGGATGGCGAGGTCCGCGGCTTCGTCATTCGTGCCCCATGGGGCGGCGGCGCGACCGTCGCGCCTGAGCCCGAGGACGCGATGCAGATCCTTCAGGCCCGGCGGCATGCCACCGGCCCGAGCGGCCGGGTCCGCGTGGGCCTTGTCGAGGAGAATGCGGCCGGACTCGCGCACCTCGAGACGGCCGGCCTCGCGCCCATCTGGTCGGCGCCGCGGCTTATCCGCGGCGAGCCGCTCGACTGGCGCCCGGACTGGATCTGGGGCCAGTTCAACCACGCCATCGGCTGACGCGGCCACGATCCACGCACACAATGCGCCTCCGCGGAGCCCGCTCGCGACAAAAGTTTGGCCTGACGACACCGCACGGGTGATGGTGCACGGAGGCGCCGGCACGGATGCTCTGCTGGAACCACCTGGATCCCCCCGCTTGAGGTTCCCGTGACCGTCCTCACCGCCTGTCTTTCGTGCGGCACGCCCGCGCGCTCAGCCGCGAGCACGTTCTGTGGCCGGTGCGGCCTCCCCTTCGGTGCTCCACCTCCCGCCCATGTCGAGTTGCCGGTCTGCCCCGTCTGCTACCGAGCCAGCGACGACGACGGGCGCTTCCCGAGCTCGGCGCTCCCGGGCCTCCGCCTCGACCTGCCGCGCCACGCCACAGAACACGACCAACTCCCGGTGGGCGACGACGACTACCTCGAGACGCTGCGCGAGGGATCGCGCGTCCGGATCGGCCGGTGGTCGGCGCCGTTCGACCTGGTCCGCCGCTATCTCGTCACCGGATCCCTGGACGGCGGCCGACGTCGGCAGTTCGAGCACGACCTGATCGTCACGGCCATGACCCAGCTCGCGCGGTTCGGCCCCGGAGCCGTGATCCTCGGAGACCAGCCCGAGTGGCGCGCGGCTCGCGACGCCGTGGCGGCCCTGATGGAGCGCTACCACGGCCAGCGGGCACTTCGGTTCGCCTGACCGGGCATCGACGCGGGCGCTCACGAGCGGCGCTCCTCAGCCGGACAGGAGTTCCCGGAAGCCCTCGGCGTCCAGAATCGGAATTCCCATCTCCGCGGCCTTCGCGAGTTTGGAGCCCGCGCCCGGCCCGGCGACGACGTAGTCTGTCTTCTTCGACACCGATCCCCCGGGCTTTCCGCCCGCCGTGCGCACGGCCGCCTCGGCCTCCTCCCGGCTGAAGCCCTCAATCGTCCCGGTGACGACGACGGTCTTGCCGGCCAGCGGTCCGAGGGCGGCGGCGGCTCGCGGTTCCGAGAGCTCTACCTCCACGCCGGCGTCGGCGAGATCCTCCAGGACGCCACGACCCGGACCGCTCTCCCCGAACCAGGCCGCGAGCGCCGAGGAGACGGTCGGGCCGATGCCCTCGACCTCCTCGAAGCGGGCCGGCTCCTCGGCGGCGATCAGCTCGAGGTGCGCGGCGGCCCGCCGGAGCCAGTCGGCGCCCGTCGGGACCTTGCCGGCTGGGACCTCGCCGGCCAGCCAGGCCCCGAGCTCGATCGCGGTCGTCCAGCCGACCTGCGGGATGCCGAGCGCGGCGATGACCCGCTCGAGCGGACGTCGCCGCGACTTCTGGATGGCAGCGTGGAGGTTCTCGGCGCTCTTCCGGGCGAACCGGTCCAGGCCCTCGAGATCCTCGACGGACAGGCGGTAGAAGTCGCCGCGGCGCTTCAGGAGGCCGCGCTGGAGGAGCTGCTCGAGGACGTGCCACCCGGCGCCCTCGATGTCCATGCCGCCCCGCCCGACGAAGTGCGCGAATTCCTGGGCGACTCGCGCCGGGCAGGCGAGGTTCGGGCAGTAGTGGCGGACGGCGCCCTCGTCGCGGACGACGGCGGTCCCGCAGACCGGGCACGTCGCGGGCATCTCGAACTCGCGCTCGGTGCCGGTTCGTCGCTCCGGGATGGGGCGGACGACCTCGGGAATGACGTCGCCGGCCTTCTGGAGGACCACCCAGTCCCCGATTCGAAGATCCTTCCGGCGGACCTCGTCGAGGTTGTGGAGCGTGGCCCGGGTGACCGTAGACCCGGCGACCTTGATCGCCCGGAGGTGGGCGACCGGGGTGAGCGTTCCCGTCCGGCCGACATACGGGACGATGTCCTCCAGGACGGTCTCGACCTGCTCGGGCGGGAACTTGAAGGCGATCGCCCAGCGCGGCGCCCGCGAGACCATCCCGAGGCGCTCCTGCTGGTCGAACCGATCCACCTTCAGGACGACGCCGTCGGTCTCGTACGGGAGGTGATGGCGGGCCTCTCGCCAGCGCTCCGTGAAGGCAATCACGCCCTCCATGTCGAGGCCGGCGTCACGCTCCGGGTTCACCGGCAGGCCGAGGGCGGCCAACCGGTCGAGGGCGCCGGCCTGCGTCGAGACCCCGGGCGAGGAGGAGTCCGCGGTGTCCGGGCCGCCCGCTGCGCCGTCGTCGCCAAGTCCCAGGGTCGCCTGCGTTCCTCTCCCCTCCTCGAGGAGCTGGTACAACCAGGCGGAGAGCTTCCGGCTCGCCGTCACCTGCGGATCGAGCTGGCGGAGCGAGCCCGCGCCGCTGTTCCGGGGGTTCGCATACAGGGGTAGCCCGGCAGCCTCGCGCTCCTCGTTGATCCGGGCGAACTCGGCCTTGGGCATGAAGACCTCGCCCCGGACGTCGGCCGTGACCGGCTCGCGGAGGCGATGCGGGATCACCGCGATCGTCCGGAGGTTCGCAGTGACGTCCTCTCCGGTCGTCCCATCGCCGCGCGTGGCGCCCCGCACGAACCGACCGCGCTCGTAGCGGAGCGAGATCGCGAGGCCGTCGATCTTCAACTCGGCGACATAGCGGAGGTCCGGGGCCTCCTCGGGCGCCGGCGGGAGGCCCAGGCCGCGGCGGACCCGGGCATCGAACGCCCACAGCTCGTCGTGGCTGAACGCATTCGAGAGCGAGAGCATGGGCCGGATGTGGCGAACCTCGGAGAACGTGCCGCCGGGCGTCGAGCCCACCCGTTGCGTCGGCGAGTCCGGGGTGATGAGGGCCGGAAAGGCGGTCTCGAGCGCGATCAGGTCCCGCATGAGCGCGTCGTACGCCGCATCGGACAGCTCCGGCGCGTCCTGCTCGTAGTAGAGGCGGGTCGCACGGTCCAGCGTCTCCGACAGCTCTGCATGGCGCGCAACTGCGGTGTCAGGCTCGAGGGCCGCGGCGGTCTCCACGAGCGCTGGATCGACGGGCAGCTGGTCGACGGTCTCGGTCATCGGCTCCAAGGATACGGACCTCGCTGCCTCGCGCGCTCCTCCACAATCAGCCCATGTCGATCCCGCGGCTCGAGACGGCGCGCCTCATCCTGCGCGGCTTCACCGACGCCGATCGAACGCCGTTCGCCGCGCTGAACGCCGACGTCGAGGTGATGACGTTCATGTCCCGGCGCCTCGACCGCGTGGCGTCGAATGCGTTCCTCGACCGAATCCTCGAGCACTGGGCGGCTGATGGGTTCGGCCTCTGGGCGCTCGAGCGCCGTCAGGACGGCGCGTTCCTCGGCTTCGCGGGGCTGTCCGAGCCGACCTTTCAGGCGCCGTTCGTGCCGGCGCTCGAGGTCGGCTGGCGGCTCGCGCGACCCGCCTGGGGTCACGGGTACGCCACGGAGGCCGGCGGGGCGGCGCTCCGCTTCGGCTTCGAGGTCCTCGGCCGCGACGAGATCGTCTCGTTCACCGCCGTCGGCAACCATCGGTCGCGCCGGGCGATGGAGCGCCTGGGCATGACCCACGACCCCGCCGACGACTTCGACTACCCGCTCGTCACGCCCGACCACCCGATCCGCCGGCAGGTCCTCTAT
>JBKJVO010000274.1:0-3953 GCA_046717305.1 Candidatus Limnocylindrales bacterium | reverse complement strand
GCGTTGCCCCCCGGCGGGCGGGCGCGTATGGCCCTCGACGGATGGATTGCCCCACAGCCCGGTGCGGCGGAGCGCTGGCTGACGGTCGCCTTTCGGACGGCTGGCGGCGAACCCTGGGCTCCGGCGGGCTTTGAGGTCGGCGAGGTCCAGCTGGCGGTCAGTCGGCCCGCGGCGGAGCCGGCGTGGGCGACTACGGGCCCTCCGGACCGGGCCATCGTCGGCGACGACGGTGCGCTGCACCTGCCCGGCCTCGCGGACGGACCCCGCCTGTCCCTCTGGCGGGCCCCCACCGACAATGACCGGATCGTCGGCCTGAGTGGCGCCTGGGACGATTGGGGCGTGGCCGGTCTGGAGCGGCGGCTCATCTCGAGGGAGGCGACCGGCGATGCGCTCGTGGTCCGTCTGGGCTGGCGAACGGGTGCCGGCCTGGAGATCCGGCACGAGCAGCGCTATGGCGCCCTCGATGGCGGCGGTCTCCGCATCACCGAGACCGTGGAGATCCCGCCCGAGCTGGCGGATCTGGGCCGGGTCGGGAGTGTCCTCGAGCTTGAGCCCGGGCACGAGGCGCTTACCTGGT
The DNA here is from genome assembly GCA_046717305.1 of Candidatus Limnocylindrales bacterium. GTDB lineage: Bacteria > Chloroflexota > Limnocylindria > Limnocylindrales > CSP1-4 > UBA5189. The sequence continues at coordinate 3,376 of JBKJVO010000274.1, read as the reverse complement.
ACGGCCGCGGTCCGGCGGAGACCTACCCGGACCGCAGACGGGCCGGGACGATCGGGCGGTGGTCCTCCACCGTCAGTGACCAGCACGTGCCGTACGTCCGGCCGCAGGAGAACGGTGGCCACGCCGACGTCCGTTGGCTGGAAGTTCGACATCCGTCGGGGAACGGCCTGCGGATCGAGCTCGACCAGCCCCGCCAGGTTTCAGCGACACATTTCCGTGCGTCGGACCTGGCCGAGGCGACCCACTGGGAGGAACTCGTTCCCCGCCCCGAAACCATCGTCCATCTCGACGCGGTGCATCGCGGGCTCGGGACGGCAAGTTGCGGGCCGGATACGCTCGCTGCGTATCTCGTGCCGGCCGGCACCCACACGTGGAGCTGGACGATCGTTCCGGTCCGGGAGACCGACTGATGCCCATCACCTGGAACGACGGGACGCGCGAACTCCACCTCCACAACGGCCGGCTCAGCCTGGTGCTCGGCGTCCTCGAGAACGGCTGGCTCGGGCAACTCCACGTCGGGGCGCCGCTGGACCCGGCGGCGTCGTATCGGCACCTTGGGCCGGCAGCCTTCCAGGGGTTCTCGAACCGGCTGGACGAGCCGATCGGCCTCGCCGTCCCGACGCCCGGGAGCGGCGACTTCCGCAGTCCGGCCCTCGTCGTGGAGCAGCCGGACGGCGCCACCGTCCTCGATCTCGTGTACACCGGCCATCGGATCATCGCCGGCAAACCGGCCCTCGCAGGCTTGCCGGCCACCTATGTCGAGGATCCGGCCGAGGCGACGACCGTCGAGATCGAGCTGGCGGACCGGATCTCGGGCGTCGCGGTCGTCGTCGTCCTCACGATCTTCGAGAACCGGCCCGTCGTGACGCGATCGATGCGTGTCCGCAACGCCGGCGACGGCCGGCTCATGATCCGCGTCGCGATGAGCGCCGTGCTCGACCTGCCGGACGGACCGTGGGACCTCCTCACGTTCAATGGGGCGTGGGCCCGGGAGCGACATCCGCACCGGGCGCCGCTCCTCCCGGGCCGCCGCTCGGTCGGCAGCCTGCGCGGCGCGTCCGGCCATCAACAGGACCCGTCGCTCTTCCTGCTCCGACCCGGGGCGGGCGAGATCCACGGGGAGGGGTTTGCGCTCTCGCTCGTCTACTCCGGCAACTTTCTGGCCGAGGCCGAGGTCGGACCGCGCGGCTCAACTCGCGCTCGAATCGGGCTGCACCCTGACGGTTTTGCCTGGACGCTCGAGGCGGGCGCGACCTTCACGACGCCCGAGGCGGTTCTCGCCTGGTCGGACGGCGGGATCGGAGCGCTCAGTGATGCCTTCCACGGGCTGTACCGCGATCGTCTCGCGCGCGGGGCGTGGCGGGATCGCCCGAGACCGGTCCTCCTCAACAGCTGGGAGGGCGTCTACTTCGACTTCGACCACGCCCGTCTGATAGAGATGGCGCGGGCGTCGGCGGACCTTGGCGTGGAGCTGTTCGTCCTGGACGACGGCTGGTTCGGGGAGCGGGACAGCGACACGAGCTCGCTCGGCGACTGGGTGGTGGATCGCCGGAAGCTCCCGGACGGCCTCGCGCCCCTGGCGGCCGAGGTCGAGGCGATGGGGCTGTCGTTCGGCCTGTGGATCGAGCCCGAGATGGTCAGCCCGCGCAGCCGCCTCTTCGCCGAGCATCCGGACTGGGCGATCGGGGTGCCCGGACGGCCGCGGACCGAGGGCCGGCAGCAACTCGTCCTTGACCTTTCCCGACCGGAGGTCGTGGACCACCTGGAGGCAGCGGTCGCCGACATCCTCGGGAGCGCCTCGATCCGGTACGTCAAGTGGGACATGAACCGGAACATCACGGAACCGTACGGTGGCTCGCTCCCACCCGACCGACAGGGCGAGTTCTTCCACCGGTACATGCTCGGCACGTACGACCTCTGGAACCGCCTCACGACGCGGTTCCCGGAGATCCTCTGGGAGTCGTGCGCGGGCGGTGGCGGGCGGTTCGACCCGGGAATGCTCGCCTACGCGCCGCAGGCCTGGACGAGCGACGACACGGACGCGATCGAGCGGCTGGCGATCCAGTGGGGCGCGTCGCACGTCTACCCGCTCAGCTCCATGGGCGCGCACGTCTCCGCCGTGCCGAACCACCAGGTCGGCCGGGTGACGCCGCTCGCCACGCGCGCCGCGGTGGCGTTCTTCGGGGTCTTTGGGTACGAGCTGGACCCGCGATCGCTCTCGGACGCCGAGCGCGCCGAGATCCGGGCCCAGATCGCCTTCTACCGGGAGCATCGCGAGATTTTCCAGCGAGGCCGGTTCCACCGGCTGCGCAGCCCGATCGGACGAGACGACGCGGCCTGGATGGTCGTGGCACCGGACCGGCGCACCGCGATCGTCGCCCACTTCCGGATCCTGGAGCGGCCCGTCCCGCCGCCGGACCGGCTGAACCTCCGCGGCCTGGAACCGAAGCTGACGTATCGCATCGCGGCCTGGCCGGGGACCGGCTCGGGAACGGACGGCGTGCGGCGCGGCGGCGATCTCCTCATGGCCGTCGGACTGGGCCTGGAGCCGGCCGATCCACCGACGGGTGCGCCACGGGGCGACTTCACGGCCAAAATCTGGGTGCTGACGGCAGACTGACCCGCGACCGCCTCAGGCGGCGGGCCCTGTGGGGATGAAACCGGCGCCGTCCGCGGCGTCCACGGCAAAGACGCGCGCCGTGAGCCCGGTCCGGCGCGCGTACTCGCCTTCCACGGTCGCCCGAAGCTCGTCGGCGCGACCGCGCTCCACGAGGTTGACGGTGCAGCCGCCAAATCCGGCGCCGGTCAGACGTGCGGCAATGACCCCCGGCGTCCCGGTGGCGATCTCCACGAGCGCGTCGAGCGCATCGGACGAGACCTCGAACCGGTCGCGCAGGGAGGCGTGCGAGGCCGCGAACAGGCGCCCGACGGCATCCAGATCACCTGCGGCGAGGGCCGCTTCCGTTTCCACGACCCGCAAGTTCTCGGTGACGACGTGCAGCGCCCGGGCGTACGCCACGTCGTCAATCGCGTGGCGATGGCGTTCGAGCATCGGGAGGTCCACGTCACGGAGCGCGGTCACGCCCGGCTCGCGGCCGGCGATCGCCGCGACCGCGCGGGCGCACTCAGCACGCCGGGCGTTGTACGCCGACGCCTCCAGCCGACGAGGGCTGCCCGAGTGGCACACCACGAGCTCGATCCCGGGCGGGAGGGGCACCGCGTGCCAGTCGAGCGACCGGCAGTCGAGGTGGAGGGCCATACCGGCCCGACCCATCGTCACCGCGAACTGGTCCATCAGCCCGCACATGACCCCGACATACTGGTTTTCGGCCCGCTGCGCCGTGCGGGCGAGGGTCATCGGGTCCAGCCGCGGTCC
>JBKJVO010000273.1:0-9674 GCA_046717305.1 Candidatus Limnocylindrales bacterium | reverse complement strand
AGCTCTTCCCGATCTGGGCGATCCCGAAGGGGATCTTCTTCCGGCTTGATTGCTGGACGTTCTTGAAGTTGACGTAGCTGCCCTGCGCGGTCTCCGGGCGAAGGTAGACGATCGAACCTTCGTCCTGGACCGGCCCCATGTACGTCTGGAACATCAGGTTGAACCGACGCGGCGCCGACAGCGGCCCACCGTCGTTCGGACAGACGAGCCTGAACCGTTCGATGACGGTGGGATCGCTGAGATCTGCGACGGCGAGGCCCTCGGCGCCCGGCAGCTCATCGAGGCGGTAGCGGCGGCGACAGGTCCCGCACTCCACGAGCGGATCGCTGAACGACCCGACATGCCCAGAGGTCACCCAGACCTGCGGGTGCATGAGGATCCCGGCATCGAGGCCCACGATGTCGTTGCGCTCCTGGACCATTGCCCGCCACCAGGCGCGCTTGACGTTGTTCTTGAGCTCGACGCCGAGCGGTCCGTAGTCCCAGACCGCGTTGATCCCGCCATAGGTCTCCGAGCTCGGGAACACGAAGCCGCGGCGCTTTGAAAGGCTTACGATCGTGTCGAGATCCGGGACGGCGGCCGTGACCTCGTCCTGGTCGTGAATTGGATGGTCGGTCACGGGTGCTCCTGTGGGCGGCCGGCCGTGGCAGGGACGGTCGCGAGAACGGGGTCAGTGTGGCGATCCTAGCAGAGCTCGTTCGTAACACGCGGCGAGGACGAGCGTTAGAGCGAAGGAGGTGCCGGGTGTCCATCCGAAACATTGGACCAATGGGCAGGTCCATCAGCGCGGCGGCGCTTGGGGCGGCGGCCGCCCTCATCGCGATCGTCGTCGGTGTGCCTGGCCGAGGCGAGTTTCTCGTTGCAGCCTGGGCCGGAGGCGCGCTCGCCGTCCTCGTGGCTCCGGGCTGGCGCGGCTTCCTCGCCTACATCGTCGGGATCACTGTCGGGGCAGTCGTGGCAGATCTGTCCGATGGCAGCTACGGGCTCGTTGTGCTCGTGGTCGCCGTGCTTGTCGCGCCGGGTGCGCATGGCGCCCTGGTCGGAACGCTCGGGCGACGGATTCGCGAGTTCGGGCTCCGTGGTGCCTTCCGCGATCCGCGTGCGATCTCGGGTGCCGTCCTCGTGGTTTGTCTGGCGCTCGTATTTGCGTGGTTTGCCGCCGAGTTCGCACGCAACCCTGCTTGAGATCGAGACCAGCGCGCCACGGATCGGTTGCCAGCGCCCTCAGCCGGCGAAGGAAATCCCTCGTGTGGGTGTGATGCGGATCGGCAGGCTGTATGTCTGGGCGAACGTGGCCGGCCCGCCGAGGTGTCGGTCGATCAACTCGATGTACTTCTCGAGGTAGGCCGGGTTCTCGGGCGCGAGCGGGTAGCCTGCGTCGATTCTGGCCTCGCCCTCGATGACCACGATGTCGCCGCCCGTGCCGTCGTCGGAAAGATGGAACGACACCTTCGCGTTTGCCGCGATGTTGGCGTTCCGGCGCGCCCGATGGTCGCTGTAGATGAGCAGCTCCCCATCCACCCAGATGAACCAGATCGGCATGGTCTGCGGTTGACCGGCAGGCGTCAGGGTCGTCAGCCAACCGATCCTGTCATTCGCGAGCCGCTCGAGCGCGTGCGCGCCGAGTTCGTCGTTCGGGTCGAAGGTCACCTCGTAGCCTCACTTCGCGTCCTGTGCTGGGCCGAGCGCACCTCATCCAGGAACGCCAGCGACTTTGGAGACCGGTCCAGTGTGTAGGCAAGGAATGCGCGCATAGCGCTCTCGACCTCGGCCTCCACCTCTGGGCGGACCCGGAGCGCGGCGAGCGCCTCGATATCCATCCGCTGGTACGCCTTCAGCAGCTTCAGGCCCTCGAGTGACAACCCCGCCGTCCCCTGTGGCGGTCCAGTGCAGCGCTGGCACAGGACGCCGCCCAGTGGAGGCACCCAGCGGTACTGCTCGTCCGCCTCGAGGAGCCGGCCGCATTCGACACAGCGGTCGACGTCCGGGCGGATGCCGAGCTCGTCGGCGAGGTGCATCTCGTACCACCGCGCGACCCGACCGGGCGCCATCCCGGCATCGAGGAGCGCGTACCCGCGCTTGAGCAGGAGATAGATCGGCTCCGCCCCGTGGCGTTCCTCCTGCGTCCTGTCGGCCATCTCCGCCATGTACGACGCCGTCCCGAACGAGACGAGGTCGTCGCGCAGGCGCAGCCACGGATGGATGACCTCGACCTGGGTGACGACGTCGAACGTGCGGCCGTGCGAGAGCGCCAGGCGCAGCTCGGCGAACGGCTCCAGGCTGCCCCCGATCCGCGACTTCTGACGGCGAATCCCCTTGGCGATCGCCTTGATCTTTCCGGACTGCGGTGTCAGGAGCGTCAGGATCCGATCCGCCTCTCCATAGTCGAACCGCGACAGGACGATGGCATCGGTCGTGTAGCGGCGAGGTACGGGCACGGTGAGACGGTAGCACCGAAGCCCGAGGCATTCGGGGGCGGCCGGCCCGACGCTTGGCGGCGTGCGCCACGCGCCGAACGTTCTCCATGCAACAGGCTACTCGGCCCTCGCACGTTTGCGAGCGCCGGGCTACACTCGGCGCACAATGTCGACCGCAGCCCACGAGCTCGATCTCGGCCAGCTCGTCGCGGACACCGAGGAGGAGATCCTCCGCCTCGTCAGGAACCGCGACCCCTCGACCGCGGGGGTCTATGAGCAGTGCCGCTACCACCTGGGCCTCGATGGCGCCACCGGCGTCTCGGGCAAGCGGATGCGCCCGCTCCTTGGCCTCCTCGCCTACGCCTCGATCACGGGCGACCATCGCGGAGCTCTTCCCGGCGCGGCGGCCGTGGAGCTCGGTCACAACTTCAGCCTCGTCCACGACGACATCGAGGACAACGACAGCGAGCGACGTCACCGGCCGACGCTCTGGAGCCTGCACGGCGTCCCCCAGGCGATCAACACCGGGGACATGCTGTTCAGTCTCAGCCGGGTCGCCCTCCATCGCCTCACGGACCTCGGCTTCGGCGACGGCAAGGTCCTTCGGCTGATGCGCCTGTACGACGAGACGTGCGTCGCGCTGTGCGAGGGCCAGTACATCGACATCAGGACGAGCGAGTCTGACGAGGTCATGTCCGTCGAGCTCTACTTCGACATGATCGGGCGCAAGACCGCTGCCCTCATCGCCGCATCCATCGAGGCCGGTGCGCTGCTTGCAACGGACGATGAACACGTCATCGACCGCTACCGCGCGTTCGGCTGGGACCTCGGGCTCGCGTTCCAGCTGAACGACGACCTGCTGGGTATCTGGGGCGACGAGCAGACCACCGGCAAGGAGCCGACGGACGTCGCGCGCCGCAAGAAAACGCTGCCCGTGATCTACGCCGTCGAGCACGCCGGCACTGAAGATCGCACGCGCCTGATCGAGCTCTACGCGGATCACGCCCCGTCGGCTGAGGCGGTCGCCGAGATCGTCGCGATCCTCGAGCGGACGGGCGCGAAGGACTACACGCGAACGCAGGCGCGGCTGCACCGGGACCGGGCGCTGGCGGAACTCGACGCGGCCGGCGTCGTGCTCCCGGAGGCCCGGGCACGCCTCGAGGAGATCATCGTCCGGGTGATCGCCGCGTAGGCCGTTTAGCCGCGACGGCATGCGAGCAACCCGCCGAGGGCAATCAGGAACGCGACAACGACCGCGAGGCCAATGAGGAGCACAAGCGTGGGCGGGCGCTCGTCCCGTGGCGGATCCGGCTGGGAGATCGTGCCGCCGGGGCCACCGAGGCCCGTGCGCAAGTCATCGAGCGTCTGCCACACGACCGCCGTGGCGTCGATCCCCTCCGGGTTGAGCCGACCGTCGGGTAAGACCCGCCAGTACGGGTTCATCGGCGGCTGCCCAACAAAGGCGTGGACCTCGAACGCGACGACGAGCCGGTCACCCACCGCCGCGGAGATCCGATCCCCGCAGGCATGGAACTGGGGCGCCTCGACCTCGATCAGCGCTGGAACGTCACCGCGGAAGGCTTCCTCGACGACGAACGCATAGCCGCTGGGCAGGTTTGGATCGCCACGGACGATCGCCGTCCGGACCAGGAGGATCGCGCTGGCGTCCGCTCGAGCCTCCTCGACGGTGACCAGTGGACCAGAGCAACCATCGGCTACCGGTGGGGCCACCATGGCGGCGATCCCGAGGACTGCGAGCACGCCGGCCGACCATCCGAGTTGTCGCCCCCCGTGCGGCGCCGGAGCCGTCGCATGGATCGCGGCCACCTTCACGGGCTCCTGACCGTCAGCGGTCGTCGGGGTCAGACTGGTGGTCCTGGCGTGGGTGGCGGACCACGAGCACCTTGCCCACCCGGCGGCCATCGGTCGTTTCGACGGTGAGCGTCAGCCCATCGACCTTGACAACGTCGCCCGGCGACGGCACCCCGCCGACGCGGTGGTACATGAGGCCGCCGACGGTGTCGTATTCCTCCTCGTCCGCGAGTTCGAGCTCGATGTCGAAGAGCTCACGGAGCTCGTCCACATCCGCCCGCCCGTCGACGCGGGCCTCGTGCTCTGAGATCCGGACGACCATCGGCTCCTCGACGTCGTACTCGTCCTGGATCTCGCCGACGATCTCCTCGAGGAGGTCCTCGATCGTCACGATGCCGGCCGTCCCGCCGTACTCGTCCAGGACGATTGCGATATGGACCTTGCGGCGCTGCAGCTCGTGGAGAAGATCGTCGATGGTCATCGATTCCGGGACGAGCACGGGCGGGCGGAGGAGCGTTCGGAGCGACGGTCGGGGAGCAGCGTCCGACTTCAGATACGGCAGGAGATCCTTCGCGTAGAGGATGCCGACGACCTCGTCGATCGAGGCATCGTACGCGGGGATCCGCGAGTGACCCTCCTCGACGACGACGTCGATCGCCTCCTCGAATGAGGCGTCTGCCCGGATGCCGACGATCGAGACGCGCGGGACCATGACTTCGTGGACGCGCCGCCCGCCGAGCTCGATGACCGCGTTGATCATCTGCTCCTCTTCGGCCTCCAGGACGCCCTGCTCGCCACCGCGCTCGATCAGGAGCTTGAGTTCCTCCGTGCTGATCACGTCAGGGTCGACGTCCCGAACGCCGAGGATGCGGTTCACGCCACCGGTGATCTTCGTGAGAGCCCACACGATTGGGCCGAGGACACGCCCCATGAGATCCACGGGGCCGGCGAGCAGCAGGGCGATCCGCTCCGTGTATGCGAGGGCCACCGTCTTGGGCACGAGTTCGCCAAAGATGATCGTGAAGAAGCTGAGCAGCGCGGTGACGATGAGCAGCGCCAGCGCCCCGGCGTATGGAGCGATGGGCGGGACGGTCTGGAACCAGGCTCCGAGCTGGACGGTCAAGCTGACGCCGGCGAACGCCGCCGCCAGGAATCCGACGAACGTGATCCCGAGCTGGATGACGGCCAGGAACCGGCCCGGATGCGCGACCAGCCGCCGGACGCGCTCGGCCCCCCGGTGCCCTTCATCCACCAGCTGCTCGAGGCGGCTCCGCCGCATCGTGACGAGGGCGATCTCCGCGGCGACGAACACCGCATTGATGAGGACCAGGATGGCGATGATGAGCAGCTCGCCGGCCGTGCCCATCAGCGCGCATCCCCCGACACGTTGGTCGGCGACGCGTCGGTCTCCGGTTCATCCTGGCGAGCACGCGGCTCGCGGATCCGGGCGGGAACGCCGACGGCCAATTTGCCGGGCGGCACCGGTTTCGTGACGACAGCCCCGGCGCCGGTCCTCGCGCCGTCGCCAACCTCGACCGGGGCGACGAGCATGGTGTCCACGCCGAGGAACACGTTCTTGCCGACCGTGGTCCGGTGCTTCGTCCGGCCGTCCCAGTTCGCGGTGATCGTGCCGGCGCCCACGTTCGTGCCGTCTCCGAGTTCGGCGTCGCCGAGATAGCTCACGTGGTGCTGCTTCACGCCCGCCCCGAGGTGCGTGTTCTTCAGCTCGGCGAAGTTGCCGACCTCGGCGCCGGTCTCGACATGCGTGCCGGGACGAAGGTGGCTGTACGGCCCGATCTTGACGCCGTCCTCGACCGTGGAACCCTCGACGACGCTCGCCCAGACGGTGCAGTCGCGCCCGATCGTCGAATCGCCGATCGTCGTGCCCGGACCGACCGTGCTGCCGGCGGCGATCGATGTCGCGCCACGCAGGATGACGTTCGGTTCGATGGTCACGTCCTCGGCTAGCTCCACGCCCCAGTCGAGGTAGACCGTGGATGGATCGCGCATTGTCACGCCGGCCTGCATGTGGGCTTCGTTCAGGCGCACGCGGAGGGCCCACTCGGCCTGCGCGAGCTGGGCCCGGTCGTTGATCCCGTCGAACGTCCCGTCGTCGTCGAAGCCGACGGCGCTGACGATCCGGCCGTCCTCGCGGGCGAGCCGAACCAGCTCCGTGAGATAGAGCTCGCCGGTCGTCGGGGACGGTGCGACGGAGCCGATCCGGCGGCGCAGCCAGGCGGCATCGAACGCGTAGCAGCCGGCGTTGATCTCGTTCGACTCGAGCTCATCGGGGGAAGCGTCCTTTGCCTCGACGATCCGCTCGACGGACCCGAACTCGCTGCGGACGACGCGCCCGAGCGAGCCGGGCGAGGCCGCGTAGACGCTCGCGAGGGCGATCGCGGCGTCGTCCAGGCGCCGCTGCTCGAGAATCGATTGAAGGTGGGCCGCCTCGACGAGCGGCACGTCGCCGGACAGGATGAAGATCTCATCCACGTCATCGGGAACCTCGGCGAGACCGGCGCGTACGGCATCGGCGGTCCCGCGCGGCTGGTCCTGGAGGGCGAAGCGGACCTCGCGGCCAAGCGGGGCGTCGCGGATCGCGGCCACGGCCGGCGAGTAGACGACGACCGGCAGCGCGGTCGGGCGATCCGGCGGCGCGTCCGCCCAGCCGTCCAGTACGTAGGCGAGCATCGGGCGCCCGCAGAGCGCGTGGAGGACCTTGGGGGTTCGGGACTTCATCCGCGTCCCGAGGCCCGCAGCCAGGATGATGGCGGCGGTGCGCCCGGGCGGCACGGGTGGTGGTGGGTTCATGCAGGTGGCGAAAGGTTATGGGCGGGGCGTCCGGAGTGTCAATCGACGTGGCCGTGGACGAGGTCCGGGCGGGCGCCCCACCCCGCTGTCGGAACGACGAGCGGGTCGACGGCCGGTCAGCCGTGACGCCGCGCTATCGCCTCGATCTCCACGAGCCCGCCCTTGGGGAGGGCCCCGACCGCGAACGTAGAGCGCGCCGGGGGTGGATCCATCACGAACCGCGCGTAGACGCCGTTCACCGCACCGAAGTCGCCGATGCTCGCGAGGTAGACCGTGGTCTTCACGACGTCGCTCCACGAGCAGCCGGCGGCGTCCAGGACGGCCGTGAGGTTCAGGAGGGCCCGTTCGGCCTGGGCCTCGACGCCCTCGACGAGATTGCCGCTGCGCGGGTCCAGGCCCAGCTGTCCGGAACAGAACATCAGGTCGCCGCTCACGATCCCCTGACTGTACGGCCCGATAGCGGCGGGCGCGCCCGATGTCGAAACCGCCTGACGGGTCATGTCCGTGCCTCCGATCCGTGGGTGGGCCCTTCGTTCACCGGCTCTGCGGGCGCCTGGCCGGCGATGGTCGTGGCGATGATCGACGGCGGCGCCCCACCGGGTGCGACGATCGAACCGTCGGCGACGCCCGCTCGGAGGGTAACGGCCGCCGCAACCGCAGCCGCAGCCGAAGGATAGAGGACCCACAGGGACGGGCCCGAGCCGGACAGGCCGACCGGCCGAGCAAGATGTCGGGCGAGGGCACGACGAAGCTGCACGATGCCGGGAACGACGCTGGCCGCCGCCGGAAGGAGATCGTTCGCGCTCGCCAGAACGCCGGCCCGGGCGACGAGGCTGGCGGCCATGAGCCCGGCCCGGAGTTCCGTCGCGAGGTGCTCCGATGTCAGCCGCGTCGAGCGTGGATCGGCAGCCGCGCCGGCACCGCCCTCGTCGTACGCCGCAAAGACGTCCGGCGTGGGCGCGGGTACGGCCGGGGTCACGAGGAGGACTCCGGGCGCGGGGCCTCGGAGGTGGGCCAGCGGCGTGACGCGTTCACCTCGACCCTCGATCAGCGCCGGGCCGCCCGCGAGGAAAAACGGGACGTCCGAGCCCACACGGGCCGCCAACGTGGCGCGGAGCCCCTCGATCTGTGGGTCCAGCTCCGCTTCGGGATCGAGGAGCCCCCAGGCCTCCAGCGCCGCGTCGATCGTCGCCGCAGCGTCGCTGCTGCCCCCCGCCAGGCCCGCAGCGACGGGGATGCTCTTCTCCAGCCGAGCTGCCAACGGGAAGGCGTCTGCGGCCCGACCCACTGCGGCGCGCGTCGCGGCGATCGCGCGGAGGACGAGGTTGTCGGCGTTCGGTCCGGCGTCGAGCCCAGCAACGCGCAGGGTGTCGCCCGGGCCAGCTCCTCGGGCCAGGCTGACCCGGTCCGCGAGCTCCAGCGGGACCATCACCGAGTGCAGTTCGTGGTAGCCGTCGGGCCGCCGTCCGAGCACGGCAAGGGTGAGGTTGAGCTTCGCGGGCGCGAGCCGGACCACCGGCGTCAGCCGACTGGCCGCGGCCGCAGCACGAGCCGCGTCAGTCATCGAGCGGCCTGCCGTCGAGGACGGCCCGGAGGGCGATCCACTCGGCCACGGAGAGGGTCTGTGGCCGACGATCGCGTTCGATTCCCACGGCCAGAAGGGCGGCATCGACCTGTGCGGCGGGCAGGTCGAGCTGGCGGACCAGGACGTTGTGGACCATCTTTCGGCGCTCTCGGAAGCCGGACTGGACGAGTCCCCAAAGGGCATCTTCCGCGGCGGCTTCCGCCGGGTCATCCTCCGGGCTCGTGGAACCGGGGCGCCGCGGCTCGACCACGATCACCGCGGAGTCGACGGCCGGTGCCGGTTCGAACGCTGCCGCCGGGACACGCCGGACGATCCGGACCTCGGCGTGGTACTGAACGAAGACGGACAGGTAGCTCATTCGACCGGGCGGCGCCGAGAGCCGTTCCGCGACCTCCCACTGGACCATCAGGACCATCCGTTCCGGACGCGGTCCTCGTCCCAGGAGCCGGTGGAGGATGGGACTCGTGATGTGGTACGGCAGGTTCGCCACGACGGAGTAGGGCGGCGGCACCAGCTCCGGGAGCACCTGGTCGAGCGCATCGCCCTCGACGAGCCGCAATCCGCCCGGGCCGGGCGCCTCGTGCGGCTCGTTCACCACGGACTCCCCGAAGCGATCCCGGAGGACCGCCGCCAGGCGCCGATCCAGCTCCACGGCAGTCACCGCGGCACCGGCGGCCAGAAGGGCGCCGGTCAGGATCCCCAGGCCGGGTCCGATCTCCAGGACGCGATCGCCCGGCGAGGTGCCTGCCTCCTCGAGGATTGCCTCCAGGACGTCCGGATCGGCGAGGAAGTTCTGCGACAGCGAGTGGCGGGCTCGAAGACCTTCGTCGCGCAGGAGCCGGCGGATTGCGAGGGGGTCCAGCGGCTCGCGTGCCGGTCGCTCACGCGCCGGTCGCTCGCCGGTGCTGCGGCCCGGGCTGCCGGCAGCCGTCACCGGACTGCCAGCGGAAGCGACGGGCGGGCGTCGAGGTCCAGGCCCGCTAGCTCCCCCGCCGCGAGACGACGGGTGGCGGCCGCGCCGATCATCGCCCCGTTGTCCGTGCACAGGC
>JBKJVO010000272.1:0-14142 GCA_046717305.1 Candidatus Limnocylindrales bacterium | reverse complement strand
GGCTGGTAGCCGCCCGCGCCGGTGACGCCCCCGGTGCCGGCGCAGATGGTGTGCGTCTCGTCGTGGATGAGGATCGTCCCGTGGCGGCGCGTGATCTCGCGGACGCCATTGAGGTAGCCGGGCTCCGGCAGCACGATCCCGACGTTCGTCAGCGCCGGCTCGATGAGGAGGGCCGCGACCTGCCCGTCAGCAAGGGCCCGCTCCAGTGCCTCGAGGTCGTTGAACGGCACCACCCGGGTGGTCAGCGCCGGATCCACCTGCGGCCCGAGGTTGCCGCGCCGGGCCTCGACACGGCCGTCATCCGAGAGCCAGTCTAAGGTCTCATCCACCGTCCCGTGGTAGTTCCGATCATGCACGGCGATCAACGGGCGACCGGTGATCAACCGCGCGAGCCGCAGCGAGAAGCGGTTCGCGTCCGTCGCCGTGATCGTGAACTGCCAGTACGGGAGGCCGAATCGACGGGCAAGCTCCTCGCCGGCCCAGATCGCGTCCTCGGTCGGGAGCATGTGGGTGATCCCGCGGCGCATCTGCCGCTCGACCGCGGCGATCGTGGGCGCCGCGCCGTGACCGGCCATCGCCCCGGTGTCGCCGAGGCAGAAGTCGATGTAGTCGTGGCCGTCCACATCGATGAAGTGGGCGCCCGCGGCACTCTCGACGTAGAGCGGGAACGCCCCGGCCCACTTGACCATCCAGTTCATCGGCACGCCGGCGAGCAGCGATCGCGAGGCGCGTTCGTGGAGGGCGCGGGCGCGCGGGTGGCGGGCGACGAAGTCGGCCCCCTCCCGCTCCATCAGCGCGGCGAGACGGGAGCGGTCGAGAGTCGGCACGTGGATCACCGGTGCGGGAAGTGTGTCGCCGCCGATGATCGCCGATTGGGAGCGGTGCCGGGCTCCCGTTCCGGTGCGCGGGCAGTCTCCCGGCGGACCGCTGTGGGTTCTAGTTGAGCTTGCGGCGGAAGCCGCAGACCGGGCAGATCGCCTCGCCGCGGTCGTGATCGACCTCGAGGAAGCTGGGGCAGCCGTTCGTGGAGCAGAAGAGCCGGCTCGGACCGGCGGTGAGCCGGCGGAGGCGGCGCATGGAAGCGGCACGTCCAATCGTGGACGTCTGCAGGGATCGCGTGAGCATGTGGTCGATGGTTCCTTCTTGCCGCGGCGCCGGGCGAGATGAGCCTGGAGGGGCGGTCACGTGGTGCGCGACATCGCGAAATGGAGCGCTGTCGAGCGATTGAAGACCCGGGCGGCGATCGCGGGAGCGAGTCGATTCGGTTCGAAGAACTCGGTCGATGCTCTGACCTGCGGCCGTATCGGCGGATCCGGTTGTCCCGTGCAGCATGCGGGCAGATCGGCGATGCTGTCAACCGGACCTCCGTACCCCCACTCGATTGCGGCTTCGCAACCGAGGCTTCATCGGGCGGCAGTTGCACTCGCGCCGCCGCCTTGGCAGATTCCGTGCGGCACGGCACATCGCGGCGGGGGAGATCCCGGCGTGGGACGGAGGAGGGGCCGATCGCGCTCCCAGGTTGGGGTGCGACGACCTGGGGCAATCGACATCGACGGTGCTGGCGGAGGAGACCTGTGGCAGAGATCGGGATCGTGCGGCGCGGCCGCGAAACTGCGGGGATGTTCGGGGCGCCTGGACGGCGCCGCTGGCCGGTCGCACGGCGACTCGCGACGCTGGCGGCAGCCGGCACACTCGCATTCGGCGTCGCCGCTCCGGCGGCACTCGCGGCCGAGCCGTTGACGATCTCGACCCCGTATCCGGCCATCACCGTGGCGCCCGGCGCGCGCGTCAGCTTCAACGTCAGCGTCACGACCTCGACGCCGCAGCGGGTAGCGCTCGCACTGACCGGCGCTCCCGCCACGTGGAAGGCGACCCTGCACGGCGGCGGGTTCGTCATCGACGCCGTCGAGACCGATGGGTCAGAGGCGGCCAGCATCCGCGTCGATGTCGACGTCCCGGCGGACGCCACCGGCACGACCCGGCTCACCCTCAAGGGCACGGCGGGCACGGCGGGCACGGCGGGCACGGAGACGGTGGAGCTCGGGTTGGTGATCCGCATCGATGCCAACGCGACCGGCGACGTCACGCTCGTCACGGACTTCCCCAGCCTCCGCGGGCCATCCAGCCAGACATTCAACTTCAACCTGACCCTGAGCAACGACACCGCCGAGGACCTGACGTTCTCCGTGAACGCCCAGGGCCCGGAAGGCTGGACCGTCCAGGCCAACCTGACCGGACAGGCCCAGGCCGCCAGCGCGATCATCAAGGCCGGCTCGACGTCCGGCGTGACGGTCAGCGCCGAGCCGCCGGAGGGCGCGGCCGCGGGCACGTATGACATCCAGGTCGTGGCAGTCGCCGGCGAGCGCAACATCTCGGGCGCCCTCCAGGTGGAGGTCACCGGTTCGTACAACCTTGCCGTCGCCACGGAGGACGGCCGCCTCAACGGGCATGGGGCCGCGGGCAGCGCGTCGCCGCTCGTCGTCACCGTCACGAACTCCGGGACGGCGGCCGTGACGAACGTGAAGATGGCGGCCACCGCGCCTTCCGGCTGGGAGGTCACCTTCGACCAGCCCACGATCGCCTCGATCGGGGCGACCGAGACGGTCAAGGTCAACGCCACGGTCAAGCCGTCCGGCGACGCGATCGCCGGCGACTACAACCTCACGATCACGGCGACGGGCGACCAGTCCACCCGGGACTCGATGGAGGTCCGCTTCACGGTCGAAACATCCCTCCTGTGGGGTGTCATCGGGGTTGCGCTCATCATCGCCGTCGCGGCCGGCGTCTGGTGGGTCTTTCAGCGCTACGGCCGGCGCTAGATCCATGACCACCGCCACGGGGCGCCCGATCAGGCGGCGTCGGTCCGGGCACGCGTCCGACGCCTCGGCGGCGCCGGCGCCCATCCGGACCCGCGCCCTCACGAAGCGCTACGGCGAGCGGATCGCCGTGGACAACCTGGACCTTGAGATCCGCGCCGGCGAGATCTTCGGCCTGCTCGGCCAGAACGGAGCCGGCAAGACGACCACGATCCTGATGCTCCTCGGGCTGACCGAGCCGAGCGGCGGAAGCGCCCGCGTCGTGGGCTTGGATCCCGCACGCCATCCGCTCGAGGTGAAGCGGCGCGTGGGCTACCTGCCGGATTCCGTCGGGTTCTACGGCAACATGACCGGCCGTGAGAACCTGCGCTACACCGCACGGCTCAACGGGCTCACCGGCTCCGAGGCAGACGAGCACATCGCCCTCGTCCTCGAGCAGGTGGGCCTGACTGATCGAGCCGACGGCCGGACGGACACCTTCTCGCGCGGCATGCTCCAGCGCCTCGGCATCGCCGACGCGCTCATCAAGGACCCGGACGTCCTCATCCTGGACGAGCCGACGGCCTCGATCGACCCGATCGGCGTCGTCGAGATCCTCGAGCTCCTGCGCCGGCTCGTTCGGGAGCGCGGCATGACGGTGCTGCTGTCCAGCCACCTTCTCGACCAGGTGCAATCGGTCTGCGATCGCGTCGGGATCTTCGCGAACGGGAAGCTCATCGGCGTCGGGACCGTGCCCGAGCTCGCGACGACCTTCGGCGACGGGGCGGCGCACCTCGAGGCGACCTTCCGCGACGGGGCCGCGGATCCGGCCGCGGCGCTCCGCGAGGTACCCGGTGTCGAGGGCGCCGAGCAGGACCCGGACACCGGGCCCTGGCGCATCGTCGTCCGTCCGGCGACGGAGTCCGTTCGGGTTCGGGAGTCGATCATCGATGCGGCATCGAAGCGCGAACTCCGGATGACCTCGCTGCGCGAACTCGAGCCGTCCCTCGAGGACATTTACCGGACCGCGGTCGCGGGCATGACCCGCGGCTTCGCGGTCGAGGAGACGGTCGGATGACCGCCGAGATTGAGGCCCAGGGGGAGCTCCAGCCCGTGCGAGAGCCCGCCCGGCCTGCCGGCGCGCGCGCTCGGTCCGGCTGGCGCGTCGTTGCGCGGAAGGAGCTGGCGGACCACCTCTCGAGTGCCCGCTTCTACGTCCTCCTCGTCGTGCTCGGCGCGGCGGCGATCGTGCCGCTCTACTTCGCGTCCGATGCGATCCGCTCGGTCGCCTCGCGGATCGAGGACAGCCGGAACGCATTCCTCGTGCTGTTCATCTATGCCCCGTCCGACATCCCGATTCCGCCGGTCTTCGGCTTCGTGGGGATCGTGGCGCCGCTCCTCGGCGTCGCCTTCGCGTTCGACGCGATCAACTCCGAGCGCGCCGACGGGACGCTCCCGCGCCTCCTCTCCCAGCCTATCTACCGCGACGATGTCGTGAACGGGAAGTTCGCGGCCGGGCTCGCCGTCATCACGATCGTCCTGGTCGCGGTGGTCGGCGTGATCTCGGGGTTCGGGATCGTGCGCCTGGGCATCGTCCCGAGCTTCAGCGAGGTTCTCCGGCTCCTCACCTGGGTGGCGCTGTCGGTCGTCTGGGTCGGCCTGTGGCTCGCCTTCGGCCTGTTGCTCTCGGTCGTGGTCCGGCGCGCGGCGACGGCCGCCCTGGTGGGCTTCGGCGTCTGGCTCCTCGTCGCGATCTTCGGCCAGCTCATCGTGGGGCTGATCGCCGGGATCGTCGCGCCGGTCGCGAACGCCGGCACGATCGACGAGGCGCTGTCGCTGACCGCGCTGTCCGAGACGATCCTCCGGCTCCTGCCGCTCACGCTCTTCCAGGAGGCATCCCGCGTCCTGCTCAACCCGTCCGTCACGACGGTCTCCACGCCCGCCACCATCGGCCAGCTCCAGCAGTGGCAGCAGCAGGCCGAAGGCCAGCTCCTCTCGTTCGACCAGAGCCTGCTGCTCGTCTGGCCGCACGTCGTGGCGCTGATCGCGATGACCGCGGTCTGCTTCGCGGCGGCGTATATCTGGTTCATGCGCCAGGAGGTTCGGGCGTAGCCGCGGCCGATCCCCGGGCGCTACCCTCGGCACATGCCTGAACCACGCTGTTCGTGCTGCTACGACGACGCCTTCGACCGCCGGCACGCCGAGGCCAAGCTGCGGGAGTACCGGCGGCGGGGTCCCGGTCGGACCTCGCGGGCGCTGGCGGACGCGCTCGGCCAGGGCGGGGCCGATGGCCGGTCCGTCCTCGACATCGGCGGGGGCGTCGGGGCGGTGCACCACCTCCTGCTCGAGCGGGGCGCGGCGTCGGCCACGGACGTGGACGCCTCCCGCCCGTACGTCGACGCCGCACGCGACGAGGCCGACCGCCGCGGAATCGCCGACCGGGTGGACTTCAGGCATGGCGATTTCGTCGAGCTGGCGCCTGACATCGGGCCGGCGGACCTCGTGGCGCTCGATCGCGTCGTCTGCTGCTACGGCGACGTTGACGCCCTCGTCGGCCTGGCGGCCGATCGCACGCGGCGCCGGCTCGGGATCGTCCTGCCTCCGGATGGGCGGACCGCCCGCGCCGTCGTCGGGCTGATGAACGCCTGGCAGTGGCTGACGCGCTCCCCGTTCCGCATGCATGCGCACTCGCACGTCCGCGTCGTCGCGGCGGCGCGTGGCGCGGGCCTGGAACCGGCGGGCACCGCCGCCGTGGGGATCTGGCGGTTGCTGGTCTTCGAGCGGCCGATCCTTACCGCGGATACCCGGTGATCCGCCGAATCTCGCGGTAGAGCGGCCGCAGGCGCTCATACAACCGGAGGTAGACGGACCGGTAGAGGTCGTCGTAGATCGCGCTGGCGCCGCGGGCGGGCTCGAACCGCTCGCCGATCCGGACCATCTCCGCGACGGCCGTGACCGCGTCCGGGTGGATCCCGAGACCCAGCGCCGCATCGATCGCCGCCCCGAGGCCCGCGGCCTCGTGGGTGTGCGGCCGACTCGCCGGGACGCCGAACACGTCTGCGAACAACTGGACCGCGGCGCGGGACTGAGAGCCGCCACCCGACACTCGCAGCTCGCGGATCGGGACGCCGCTCTTCTTCACCGTCCGCTCGGCACCCTCGCGCAGACCGTACGCGAGACCTTCCAGGATCGCCCGGTAGACGTGGGCACGCCCATGGACGTCGCCGAACCCCACGATCGCCCCCTTCGCCTCCGGCC
The DNA here is from genome assembly GCA_046717305.1 of Candidatus Limnocylindrales bacterium. GTDB lineage: Bacteria > Chloroflexota > Limnocylindria > Limnocylindrales > CSP1-4 > UBA5189. Next base: position 8,089 of record JBKJVO010000272.1, on the reverse strand, counting down.
CGGGATATCGGACACCGGGCATCCAGTAGGGCTGGAGGACCAGGCCCATCGCGCCGGGTGGAGAGGCGGCGAGGAGGTCCTCGAACAGCGCCTCGGGCGGAACGTCCAGGGCCGCACCCCGGGTGATCTCCTCCGCCCCGAACTCGCGCTTGAACCATTCGACCATCCAGAAGCCGCGCAGGACCTGGAGCTCCACGAGCCACGCGCCGGGGATCGCGGCGGGGTAGGGGGGCACGAGCGGGATCGCCTCCAGGTATCGCCGGTGCGTGGTCCCGATCGTGGCCGTCGTCCCGAACGACAGGGCTGCCACCTCCGGCGTGACCGCGCCGGCTCCGAGCGCCTCCGCCTGCTTGTCCCCGGCGGAGGCGATGACCGGCGTCCCGGAGGCCAGTCCCAGGTGGGTGGCCGCGGCGCCCGTCAGCTCCCCGAGGGCGCCGGTCGGGTCAACGAGCTCCGGCAGCCATGACCGGTCGAAGTTCGCGACCTGCCACTTCCAGTCGAGGCGGCCGGCCCAGCGCGAGCGCTTGAAGTCGAACGGCAGGTAGCCGATCTGCGACGCGGAGGAATCAACCCACCGCCCGACGAGCCTGGCCGTCAGCCACGACGACAGCACGCCGTAGCGGCGGATCCGGCGCCAGACGGCCGGCTCGTGCCGCTCGATCCAGTTCGCCTCGCAATCGGCTTGGAACCGGGCGACGGTCTCGCGGACGCCGGCGGCGCGGAACGCGAGGCCCCACGCGCCGCCGATCGGTCGGAGGCCCTCGGTCTGGCGCTGGTCCAGCCAGACGATCGCGGGTCGAAGCGGCGTCCCGTTCTCGTCGGCGACGACGACGGTGACGCGCTGGGTCGTCAGGGCGACACCGGCGACCGCGTCCGGCCGTGCCGCGGGGTCCGCCCACAGCCGCCGGCAGGCCTCGCCGATCGCCGCCCACCAGACCTCGGGATCCTGCTCGGCCCAGCCGGGCTGCGGCGAGACGTACGGCTCGACCGGAACGCGGCCGGCGGCGATGAGCGCGCCACGCGGGTCGAACAGGAGCGCGCGGACACTCTGCGTTCCGACATCGAGCGCGAGCAGGTGATCGGCCGAGCCCACGGGTGCCTCCTCGTGCGTATCGTGCCGGATCGAGCGGCGGGTCAGGAGGCCCGCGACGCCGGCGGGGTCCCGTGGGTCAGAACGCCGGCCACGGGATTGCCGGCCAGTTCCGGTTGGGACGGGGGAATCGGCCGCTCCTGATGAGTGCCGCGACCCGCCGCTTCGTGGCGGTGACCTCGGCCGGTGCGAGCAGCTCGCGAAGCGCCGAGGCGAGTTCTCCCCGGAGCGCCGCGCGGACGTGCTCGAGGCCTTCGAGCTCGTCCGCCTCGAAGGGCTTCCCCATCCAGCCCCAGAGCACCGTCCGGAGCTTCGGCACGGTCGAGAACGTGACCCCGTGATCGACGCCGAAGACGTGCCCGTCCGGCATCGGCAGGAGGTGGCCGCCCTTCCGGTCCGTGTTGTTGACGATCGCGTCGAAGACGGCCATCCGCCGGAGGCGCGGGTCGTCCCCGACGACCATCGCCACGAGGTCCACGTCGGGATCCGCTTGGATCCACTGCTGCACCATGCCCTCCCCGAACGGGCCGTCTCGAAGGACGGTCGGCGGGACGAGGCTCCAGCCAGCCGCCTCGGACACGAGGAACGCTGCGACCTCTCGGCGGGCCAGCGTGCCGGGCGGGAAGTCGAACAGTGGACGCTCGCCGAGCGTCGCCTTGTAGACGGCGTGGAGCGGCTCGGTCAGGTCCGCGTGGCGGACGAGGACGACGAGCGCCTGGTTCGTGGACCCGGGCAGGCGCCCGAGAACCTCCAGGTCGCCGTCGCGGAGCCCGCGGACGATCCGGCTCGTGGCCGCGTTCGCGGCGCGGGGCTCAGTTGACGTACGCGCCGTTCCGGCGGGGGCAGATATGCCCCCCGGGATCCAGCGGAGTGCCGCACAGCGGGCAGGGCGGCCGGCCGGCTCGCACGACCCGCAGCGCCCGCGCCACGAATGCCCGCGCCGCGCCGGCCGTGATCCGGACACGGAGGAGGTCCGGGCCGTCCGGGTCATCGTCCAAGGTCTCCAGCGCCTCGAAGGCCTCGGGATCGTCGTCCTCGTCCGTCTGGGCGCGGGCCTCGATGAGGACCGTCCCTCGCTCACCGTCCCAGCCGAGTGTCAGCGTGCCGGCCCGGAACGCCTCGTTCAGCGGCTCGTCCAGGGCCGCGACGTCCTCCGGGACCTTGACGGCGTCGAGATCGGCGATGCCGCGCTCGTCCAGCTCGATCAGGAGCCGTCCGAGGCGGTCGGCGAGGACCGCGACCTGCGTCTTGTCCAGGGCCACGCTGACGACGCGGGCGCCCTCGCGCGCCTGGAGGAAGAACGTCCGGCTTCCCGGCTCGCCGACCGTGCCGGTCAGGAACCGGTCTGGCGGATCGAAGACGAACGCTCGGCGTGGCACGACCCGACTCTAGCGGATTCCGCCCCGGCAGCCCGCGGCGTCTGTTCAGTGGCGGTTGTTCAGCGGCGGCCGAATTGACGGCGGGTCAATATCCGCGTCCCGATTCGTCGCACCGTTGCTCCGTGATCATGAACGCAGCACGGATGCAGCCTCGAGCGAGCCGCGGCGCGCGCCGTCCATGTCCAGCAGACACGAATCGAACATGACGGCCCGACGTTCTTGACTGCGGGCCAACGTGGCGTCGGGTGCGGATGCCGATGCCCGTGTCGGCGCCGGCGTCAAGTGCCGAGGGACCCGTGACGCCTCCGACGGCTCAACGCACCGAGAACGGGATGACGTGCCAGCCACGCGCGCCATCGGGGTCCGGCCGCGAGGCGGCCTCCGTCTGGGTCTCGCCCGTCGAGTCCGTGGCACGGACGCGGACCCTGTGGTCGCCCGGGACGGCGTCCCAGTCGATCCGCCACTGGATCCATGTGGCGTCGGAGATGGGCTCGGACAGGGTCGCCTCGCGCCACGCGCCCTCGTCCACCTGCACCTCCACCTTCGACACGCCGCGATCAATCGCCCAGGCGACACCGGCGATCGTCGCGGGTCCGGCGGCCAACTGCGCACCGCGCCCCGGCCGGTCGATGCGGGACTGGGTGAGGATGGGGGCCTCCTTGGCCCAGCCAAGCGGCACCCAGTAGGCGTCGAAGGCCTCGAGCGTCGTGAGCTGGAGCTCCGTGACCCACTTCGTCGCGGAGACGTAGCCGTACACGCCGGGAACGATGACCCGCGCCGGGAACCCGTGCTCTCGGGGGAGCGGCTCGCCGTTCATCCCGATCGCGATCATCGGCTCGCGGTCCGGATCCATCACCCACGCGGTCGGCGTCCCCGCGGTCCAGCCGTCCGCGGACCGGCCCACGAGCTGCGTGGCGCCGGGTTGGACGCCCGCGAGGTCCAGCACGTCACGGAGGCGGACGCCCGTCCACAGGGCGTTGCCGATGAGGTCGCCACCGACGCGATTGGAGACGCACGCGATCGTCACGTACTGCTCGATGGCGGGAAGCTCCTGGAGGTCCGCATACGAGAGCGCGACCTCCTTGTCGACCATGCCGTGGATTCGAAGCCGCCACGTGTCGCGGTCGACGTTCGGGACGAGCAGGGCCGTGTCGATCCGGTAGAAGTCGGCGTTCGGGACGACGATCGGGGTAAGCTCGTCCAGGCCGAAGTCCGCGCCCGTCGGGAGCGCGGCGGGCAGCTCGGGCACCGGGAGCGAGCCGGTGGCCGGCAGGCGCTGGCGGGCGAGGAGGACCCTGCCCACGGTACCGGCCGCGACCGAGGCCACCGCAAGGGCGCCGCCGCGGAGAAGGAGGGTCCGACGCGACCAGTCCGGTGCCGCGGTCTGCCCGGAGCGGGAACCGCTCAGGCGGAGCAGGCGATCGAGCCCGGTTGCCCCGACGGCGAACTCCGCGAGCGCCGCCGCGGCGGCAAGGGTCGGCTGGGTCTCCGGGCCCCGGAGGCCGGCGACGAGGCCCAGGGCGACGAAGCCTCCGAGAATCGCGTTCGCAATGCCGGATCGGGTCCGGGCGACGAGACCCAGGCCGGCGCCGACGGCGAGGGCGACGCCGAGGACGATGATCTCCAGGGCGAGCTTGTCCGCGATCCCGAACAGCGAGACGAAGACCTCCTTGGCGCCTGGCGGCTGAAGGTCGATTGCGGCCGTCCCCACGGCCAGGATCGGTGATGGCACGCCCGCGACGATCCCGGCAAGCAGCTCGCCGGTGGCGATCGCCGCCCCGGTCGCCACCAGGCCGGCAAGCGCGGCTGTGCGACGGCTCATCGCCGAAAACCCCGGCTGCATCGAGGATTCGTTCATGCCCGGACCGTACGGGCCGGCCATGACGCGATCGTGACGATGTGCGCGCAGCTGGCCGCATTGCCGGCCGCGTGGCCGGCGCGCCCTCGGATCCGGAATCGATTCCCGTTCATGCGCCGGCCAGGTCAGGCAGGTCGTGCCACGGGTCGGTAAAGGCCAGGCGCGCCGCCCCGGACGCGAGGGCATGCCGCCGACTCCGCTCGGCGGCGCGCGCCTCGTCCTGATCGACGAGCCGGAATCGGATCGTCCCGCCCGGCCGTGCCTGGCCGATGACCGACAAGGCCGCGCTCGCGACCACGGCGAGCACGGGATACCCGCCGGTTGGCCCCGCGTCCTGCAGGAGGACGAGCGGCAGGCCGGACGGTGTCAGCTGGATGGTCCCGGTGGGCACTCCGTGGCTTGGTCCGTCGGCAGGGACTTCGAGCTCGATCGCCGGTCCCTCCAGCCGAAGCCCCCGGCGATCGCTCGCGGCGGCGACGCGCCAGGTCGTCCCGAGGAGGGCACGGAGCGCGACCCGCCCGGTCCGTCCGTCGGCTGCTGGTCCGGCCAGGACGGCGACCAGATCGCCGCCGCGCGGGAGCTGAACGTCCGCCGGCCATCGATGGCGTCCGAGTCGCTCGTCGTCGAGGTTCGAGCCGGCGGCCGATAGCCGGTCGCCCCGCCGAAGCATGCGTCCCTCGAGTCCGCCGAAGGAACCGACGAGCGATGTCGATGCCGAGCCGAGAACGGCCGCCACGAGGAAGCCGCCGGGCACCGCGAGATACGATCGACAGCCGGCGCCCGGGGCCGGGTCGTCGCCGGGCAGGACCAGTCGCTCCCCGGCGACGAGGAGGTGTGCGGCGGCGTTGGCGAGATGACGGCCGGACGGGTGCGCGACCGCCCCGAGATGGGCCCCCGCGATGCCGACGACCACGTCGCGCAGCACGAGCAGCTCCGGTCCCATGACCGTGCACTCAAGAACGGGCGCGTCCGGGCGGTTGCCGGCGAGCAGGTTCGCGACCGCCAGCGAAGTCGGATCACAGGCTCCGGCGTGCGGTATACCGGAGGCGCCAAGTCCGGGCCGACCGGCGTCCTGGACGGTCGTCAGAAGCCCCGGATCGAGGACCTCGAAGACGGCTTCTGTGCTCATCGCGATCCCCTCTGCGGGACGAAGCGGACCCGGCCTCCCGCGTGGAGCAGCGCCGGCGGCTCGCGCCGAGGATCCCACAGGACGAGGTCCGTCCGGCCGATGAGCCACCAGCCGCCCAGGGAATCGATCGGGTAGACGGCCGTCTGCGCGCCCGCGATCGCGACCGAACCCGCCGGCACGTGGGTCCGGGGCATCGGGCGCCTCGGCACGACGATTTCGGGAGGCAGCGGCCCGAGGTAGCCGAAGCCGGGCACGAACCCCAGGAAGAGCGTCGTGTAGGTGACCGCGGCGTGGCGAGCGATGACCTCGGCGGGCGAGAAGCCTGTCATTTCGGCCACCGTGTCCAGGTCCGGGCCGTCGGCGCCGCCGTAGCGGGCGGGAATCTCGAGGATCTCTGCATCGTCGTCGGGCACGATGACGGACCATCGACCCGCCCCCTCGGCGACGATGTCCGTGAGGCGTGCCGCGGCCGCGACGGCGCCGGGCTCCAGCGGATCGACCGGGACGAGGAGGCTGCAGGCGCCGGGGATCGGAGCACCCCAGCCGGGTTCGCCCGCTGTTGCCGCGGCGATCCGGGTCGCCAGCGCGTGGACGTGGCGGTTCACCTCCAGGTCGACCTCGGACCCGAGCTCGATGAGGACGGCGGCATCGCCGAGCGGGCGGATCGCGGGCGTCGTGGGCCGCACGTTCGCCGCCGCCCGGCTCACCCGGCCACGGTGCGCGCGCCACGCGCCGTGAATCGACCACCCGACCGATCGACCACGAGGGGCAGCCCGAACGCCGCGGAGAGCGGGCCGGATGCCAGTGCCGAATCAATCGGACCGGATGCGACGGCCCGCCCGGCGCCCAGGATCAGGGCGTGCCCGAAGCCGGTCGGGATTTCCTCGACGTGATGGCTGACAAGCACGATCGCCGCCAGCCCCGGATCGCGCGCCAGGGTCGCGAGATCTTCCAGGAGGGCCTCCCGCGCCCCCAGGTCCAGACCGGCACCCGGTTCGTCCAGGAGCAGGAGCCGCGGGTCCGGCATGAGGGCGCGAGCAATCTGCACGCGCCGCCGCTCGCCGGTGGAGAGGAGCCCGAAGGCACGGTCCGCGAACGCGCCGACGCCCATCCGCTCGAGCAGGTCACTGGCCCGCTTCCGGTCGGCATCCGTGTAGTGATGCCACCACGGGGCGAGGGCCGCATGGCGCGCGGTCATCACGACGTCCAGCGCGGTCACGTCGTCCGAGATCGACCGCTCCAGGGCGCTGCCCGCATAGCCGATCGTTTCGCGGAGGATCCGCGCGTCCACTGTCCCGATCCGCTCGCCGAGGACGGCCACGGCCCCCGAAGACGGCCAGAGGTAGGTCGAGGCGACCTGGAGCAGCGTCGTCTTGCCGGAGCCGTTCGGACCGAACAGGACCCACCGCTCGCCGGATCGCACCGTCCAGTCCAGGGGCCCCAGGATCGTCCGGCCGGAGCGACGCACCGCGACGCTCTCGAGCCGGAGGACCTCGGCCGGCTCAACCGCCAAGGGATCGGACCTCGATCCCGGCCGCCGCGAGTGCCCGACGGACCGCCCGCGCGTGGTCGGCGGCACCCGGCGTGTCGCCGTGGAGGCAGATCGTCTCGACGCGCAGCGGCACGCTCGATCCGTCCACGGCGGCGACGACCCCGTCACGGGCCATGTCGACCGCCCGATCGGCGATTACCGCGCTGTCCGTCAGGACCGCCCCGGGGAGCGTCCGCGACCGGAGCGTCCCGTCCGACTCGTAGGCGCGATCCGGGAACGCCTCGGCGGCCACGCGCAGGCCGGCGTCCAGCCCAGCCCGCAGCATCACGGACCCGGCGAGACCGACGAGGACCAGGTCCGCCGAGCAGCGCCGGACCGCTCGCGCCACGGCGGCCGCCGTCTCCGGATCCACCGCTGCCCGGTTGTAGAGCGCGCCGTGCGCCTTCACCTGTCGAAGCTCCGCCCCGGCCGCCCGGGCGAACGCGGCCAGCGCACCCACCTGGTAGATGATCGCCGCCTCGAGATCGTCCGGTGCCATGGCCAGATCGCGTCGCCCGAACCCCGTGAGGTCAGGGTATCCCGGATGCGCGCCGATCGCCGCGCCGCTCGCGACCGCGAGCGCGACGGTCCGCTCGATCGTCCGCGGATCGCCGGCATGGAACCCGCACGCGATGTTGACCGACGTGACCAGCGGGATCAGCGCCGCGTCATTGCCCATCGGCCACGGCCCGAGCGATTCGCCGACGTCCGCGTTCAGGTCGATCCGCATGGCGCCGATGGTACGGCCAGTGGCTATGATCACCTCCATGCGCGTCCTGATCGCCCGATGATTGATGTCACTCTGCAGCTGGACCTCGCGGTCCGGCTCATCATCTCGGCGGGGCTCGGGGCCGCGGTCGGCGCCGAGCGGGAGATCCACAACCACCCCGCCGGCATCCGGACGCACATGCTCGTCGCGCTCGGATCGGGGTTGTTCACCGTCATGTCCATCCACGGCTTCGGCCTGGAGGGCGGCTCGAACCTCGCCCCCGTGGACCCCACCAGGATCGCGGCCCAGATCGTGTCCGGCATCGGCTTCCTGGGCGCCGGCGCCATCCTCAAGGACGGCGTGGTCATCCGCGGCCTCACGACCGCCGCGAGC